>CAKRVU010000081.1 GCA_934408835.1 uncultured Oscillospiraceae bacterium
GTATCCGCCATTGTGCGTCCCAGCCGCTGAACCGGAGCAAGAACTGGAAGAAACATTGACAGAGGAGCAATGCGATTTGATAGAGGACAGTCCAAAATATGACGTCCGTTTTGCTGTAATAGATTTATGGGAAAATATGAAAAACACACTGTCCGGACAGGACAATCAATAAAACTTTGTAAAAATCCGGTTGTAATTCTATCTAAAATACGGTATGATAGACAGCAGTACAAACAACATTTGGAGGGTCTCACTTGCCAAACTATACTAATGAAATTAAAAGAAGGCGTACTTTTGCGATCATTTCGCACCCGGACGCCGGTAAAACGACATTGACGGAAAAACTGCTGCTTTACGGCGGCGCTATCACCCTCGCGGGTTCGGTCAAAGGAAAAAAAACAGCAAAGCATGCCGTTTCCGATTGGATGGATATTGAAAAGAAACGTGGAATTTCAGTCACTTCTTCCGTAATGCAGTTTTTTTATCAAAATGACTGTATTAATATATTGGATACTCCCGGTCACCAGGACTTTTCAGAGGACACTTATCGTACACTGATGGCTGCCGACAGCGCCGTGATGGTAATTGACGCTTCAAAAGGCGTTGAGCGCCAGACGAAAAAACTGTTTCAGGTTTGCGTTATGCGCAAAATCCCGGTGTTTACATTTATCAATAAAATGGATCGCGAAGCGCGTGATCCCTATGATTTGCTGGAAGAAATTGAAGATGTTTTGGGAATCGAAACCTATCCGGTGAATTGGCCAATCGGCTGCGGCAAGGAATTCTACGGCATTTATGAACGGGATCGCAAAGCGGTACGTTCTTTTGTAGCAAACAACGGGCAACGTGAAGTGGAGTCCCAATGCTTTGCTCCAGAAGACGCAGAATTAAAACAGCGAATTGGAGAATCGCTTTATCAGACGTTGCTGGATGATATCGAACTCTTAGACGGAGCAGGAACGGAATTCTCCTTAGAAAGAGTGCGTCAGGGAAAATTATCGCCTGTCTTTTTCGGGTCAGCGCTTACCAATTTTGGGGTAGAACCGTTTTTGCAACATTTTTTACAGATGACAACCAGCCCGTTGCCTCGAAAATCCGGGGAACATTTCATAGACCCTTGCTCACCGTTCTTTTCAGCCTTTGTGTTTAAGATTCAGGCAAACATGAATAAAGCGCACCGGGATCGCATCGCATTTTTAAGAATTTGTTCGGGACGTTTTGAACGCGGGATGGAGGCGTATCATGTCCAACAAGAGAAGAAGCTGAAACTTTCGCAGCCACAACAGTTGATGGCACAAGAACGCGAGGTAGTTGAGGAGGCGTTTGCCGGCGACATTATCGGAATTTTTGACCCGGGCGTCTTTTCCATCGGCGACACCTTGTGCTCTATGAGACATTCTGTAAAATACGAAGGAATTCCCACTTTTGCACCGGAGTATTTTGCAAGGGTATCACAAAAAGACACTCTCAAACGAAAACAATTCGTCAAAGGCATTTCGCAAATTGCACAAGAAGGAGCCATTCAGATTTTTCAAGAACCTGAATCGGGAATGGAAGAAGTCATTGTTGGCGTAGTGGGTATGCTGCAATTTGATGTCCTTGAGTATCGTCTGAACCACGAGTATCATGTCGATGTTCGTATGCAGTCGCTTCCTTTTGAGGAAATTCGCTGGATTCATGGTGCGTCAACAGACGTCAAGCTGCTAAACTTAACATCGGATACCAAACGGGTTTGCGACCTCAAAGGGAACCAGCTGTTGCTTTTTACCAGCGATTGGAGTGTGCAATGGGCACTAGAACATAATGATGATTTGATTCTTTCGGAATTCAACAGAAACACGTAAGAGAAATCGCAGTGTAAAACGACACCAGAACGCGATCGCAGAAATGCGATCAGAATGGATTTGTCAATATTCAAAAGGGGTGCGTATTTTATCGCTGAGCTACATATTTGAATTCGGGAAAAGCTGACATGTTTCATTGTCAGTGCTGATGGAATAGATATGATATCAGCGCATGGATTACAGCTTACCGGTTACGGCAACCGGACGACAACAGGGACAAAAATCTCAGCAATCACGTAGAATGTATAGAAAATTTATGACCAAGCAAAACGAAATCGCAAACTACCCTAACGTTAAAAGATGATAAAAGAAATATCAGATTTCAGAAGTGTACCACCGAGTAACAGAAAAACATACCATCTCATCAGGAGGCAACTATGTCGCATACACCGTCTTCAAAAGACACCATAACCGTCCACCCAGCCGCGCTTCCTACACAGCCGCCAAGAAAAAGTTTTGCCGACGGACTAAATTACTATAAACTCTTTTGGATTTTTTTCATTGGCTGTATCCTCGGGGTTGTAGTGGAATTGCTCAATTGCCTTTACACTCTTCATACTTTGGAAAGTCGTTCCGGTGTCATTTACGGACCGTTTAATCCGGTATACGGGTTCGGTGCCGTGGCGCTGACCTTAGCTTTGTGTTGGATTCCCAAAAAAAATTTACTGGTTATCTTTCTTGTCGGTGCAATCTCTGGAGGCGTGGTAGAGTATCTTTGCAGCTTTATTCAGGATCTGTGTTTTGGAACAGTCTCCTGGAACTACAGTTCCCAAGCGCTGAATTTCAATGGTCGAACCAGCGTCAAAGTCTGTATCTATTGGGGTCTGTTATCCATCTTGTGGATTCGGATAATCTATCCGCTGCTTTCCACCTTAATTGAAAAAATACCAAATGGAATCGGAAAACCGCTCACCATTGCGCTCACTGTTTTTCTAGTACTGGATATGGCGATTTCAGGACTTGCCGTCTATCGGCAGATGGAGCGAAAAGACGGGATTCCTGCTAACAATTCGATCGCGCAATTTCTAGATCAGCATTATCCTGACGAGCGATTAAAAAAATTATACCCTAACATGCTACCTGCGTTTCAGCAGCCTCTCTGCTTTTCGGACGAGTTTCCTGAGTAATGTGAAATTTATAGCACGAGCCGGCTGATTCACTTTAAGCCGGCTCATTTTATGAAATCTGTTCTACCACTCGGGTAGATCTTCCGTATAGTGAGGCAATGGGGGCAATTGCTTTCATAACATCGCGAAAGGCAGCTGGTGTTAGAGACTGATCTCCATCCGAAAGCGCCTGCTGCGGAACAGGGTGCACTTCAATCATTAAACCGTCTGCACCGGCTGCCACAGCGGCGGCGGATAACGGTTCAACCAAAGAAGGAATCCCGGCAGCATGGCTGGGATCTACCAACACTGGAAGATGCGTCTTTTGCTTTAAAAGAGGGATTGCCGCGATATCTAATGTATTCCGCGTCGCGGTTTCATAGGTACGAATTCCGCGTTCGCACAATATTACATTATGATTTCCTCCAAGCATAATGTATTCTGCGCTCATCAGCCATTCCTCCAGTATACTGGAAAGCCCGCGTTTTAATAAAATCGGTGTATTGCAGTGCCCAACCTCTCTAAGCATTTCGAAATTTTGCATATTTCGCGCCCCGATTTGTATTAAATCAACAGAATCATAGTACTCCAAGTGCCGCAAGCTTGTTAATTCACAAACAACCGGAAGTCCTGTCTCCCTTTTAGCCAATTGCAGCAGTCGCAAGCCCTCTTTCCCTAAGCCCTGAAAATCATACGGGGACGTGCGAGGTTTATACGCTCCTCCCCTCAGCATCGTGGCACCCGCTTTTTTTACCGCCTTTGCCGCAGAAACAATCTGTTCTTCGCTTTCCACCGAGCACGGTCCCGCAATAACCGTGAGCTCCTCCGCTCCAACTGTAGTCTTTTCGATCGGAATCACTGTAGTCTTTGCAGAAATCTTTCGGTTGACTAGTTTATAAGGCTCGGGTATTAGCTGTATTTTGGCAATCGGTTCGATTGTTTGCAGCTTATCGCAATTGATTCTGGACGTAGCTCCCGTTAGGACAATCATGTCCTGATTACCGCCGGTAATTAGATGTGTTGATATTCCTTGTTGTTTTAGAAATTTCAACAATTCCTGGACTTGCCGAGGCGCAGCGGTTTTTTTCAAAATAAGAACCATATCGTTTTTTGTTTCCTTCAATCAAATTCAATTTCACTTCATACATGCGGTCGATTGTGTCATACAATCATATTTTTGTCAGGCGCACAAACACCGCATCCTTTTAGTCTTATTGCTTTTGAGAGCGGCTTTTTCAACGTTTCTTTCGCCTGAATTATTGTACGTGATTCACGATTTTCGTTCCTTTTCTGTTTTGGCGCAAATCTGATATGACGTATTTTTTATTGTTTAAAACCTCCTGATGTTGCACGATACAGCTTGTCAAAGCTTCTCTATCACACATCACGAGGTTTTTTACCAAAATTTTGAGTTTTCCCAAGATAGAATCGGAAATTTTTTCCGCGTCTAAAGATCTTTAAAGCAAACCGCAAATATCATTCGCCGTATGTTTAAAGACAGACCTAAACCATTTTGTCCCATCAGTCCATTATCCAAGAGGAACGGAAAGCAAAACACCGGCAGCAACAGCGGAGCCAATTACACCAGCTACATTCGGTCCCATAGCATGCATCAGCAAGAAGTTAGATGGATTCGCCTCTTGCCCAACTTTTTGCGAAACCCGAGCCGCCATCGGAACCGCTGATACACCCGCCGAACCGATCAAAGGATTGACCTTGCCTCCGGTAACAAGATACATCAGCTTTCCAAATAAAACGCCGGCTGCTGTTCCAAGACAAAAAGCAAGCAATCCTAACAGGACAATTCCCAGCGTCTTAGTTGTCAAGAAAACGTTTGCAGTAGCTGTTGCACCCACTGTTACCCCTAAGAATATGGTGATAATATTCATTAACTCGTTTTGGGCTGTTTTTACCAGACGATCCACAACACCGCTTTCCCGCATCAGATTTCCCAACATCAGCATACCGACCAGTGGAGCCGCAGAAGGAACCAAAAGCGCCACAATCATCGTCACAATCACAGGGAACAATAATTTTTCCACCCGTGAAACTGGACGAAGCTGCTCCATTACCACAGCACGTTCTTTTTTGGTAGTCAACAATTTCATAATCGGGGGTTGTATGACCGGTACCAACGCCATGTAGGAATAAGCCGCAACGGCAATGGACCCCAAAAGCTGCGGAGCCAACGTCTTAGCAACGTAAATAGCGGTAGGCCCGTCTGCTCCCCCAATAATCGCAATGGCGCCCGCTTCCGACAAGGAATACGCAGGAATCAATGCCGCCATAATAAAGGTAAAAAAGATACCTGCCTGTGCAGCGGCACCCAGTAAAAAGCTCTTGGGATTTGCAATTAACGGTCCGAAATCTGTCATCGCACCGATCCCAAGAAAAATAAGTGGCGGGTAAATTCCAAGCTTTACACCAAGGTACAGGATGTCCAACAATCCGCCGTCATGCAAAACCTGTCCATAATGAATGTCCGCACTCTGAAAAAATTCTGGGTGAAACAATTCCGCCCCGGGAAGATTTGTAAGAAGCATGCCAAACGCAATTGGCAAAAGCAAAAGCGGCTCAAATTTTCGGGCGATTGCCAAATAAATCAAAGTGCCGGCAATGGCGAACATCACCAACGTTTTCAGTCCATCTACGCTAAGAAGCTGCGCAAACCCGGACTCATGAAGCAAATCTTGTATTGTTTGTAAAAATATGTTCATCATGCGCCGCCTTTCTCAAACGCACGGGTATTTTGCAGGACGCCCGCCTGTCTCCATGCGGATATTGTATGCTCTGTCTGGAAAACTGGATGAATCGCAACCGGATATTCATTCGGATGATCCGCCGCGATAGCCGCTGCAATCACCGCCACCACTTCTGGCGCGACTTCGTCTGATTTTAACTGCTGCTGCGGTAAAGTAGTTTCCTCCCGTGAACAATCTTCCGTTTCCTTCTGGTTTCTTCGGTTTTGAATCTGAACTACTACCAAACCCATCCCCTTCATACACAGAATCAGTAAAATGAGCGCCAGAAAAACAACCGCTAATCCGGTAAAGGTAATTCCCGCAATTAAATTCCAATTTACACTCAAAAAAACACCTCATCTCTCACCATTTTTCCGGCATTATCACATTCTTGCAGATGCAAAATGCTGGATAACACGTATCATTTTACTACTATTATACAATGCTATGTCAAAC
>CAKRVU010000082.1 GCA_934408835.1 uncultured Oscillospiraceae bacterium
GTCGGCTTTCTCCTGCGCTTTCGCTAAAATCGCCTTCGATTCCTCTGCGGCGTTTTCCATGCGGGAACGATACTCCTTTTCAATTTGATCCTTAGCTTGTAAAATCAATTGATTTGTTTTTTCCTTCGCCAACTTTTCTGTGCGCTGCATATAAGTGCGCGCCTCCAAATTCAGTCCCGAATATTTTGAAACCCGCTCCTCCAGCGCCTTGATTTTAAAATCCAACTGCCGATTGAGAAGTTCGTTTTCGTCCAGCCGCTGGTTTTTGGCTTCTAATACCTGTTGATAATTTTCCTCGTTTGTGTGAATCCGCTTTTTTAAGCTTTGAATTTGAAGAGCCGCCTGTTTCAAATTTTTTTCCCGCTCCTGCTTTTCCTGCTCCTGTTCAGCAAGCTTCTGCTCTGCCTCAACAATTCTCTCTTCATATTTTTTTACCAGTTGTTCAATGCTGATAATCACATCTTTTTTATCAAATCCACCAAATACCGTTGTTTTAAATTGATCCATTTTTATTTTCATCCTTTGCCCGATCGCTTTGTGTCCGTTCATTTTCGTTCTTGAGGCCGTCGATTCGATGCCAGATGCTAAGCATGCATCTAAATCACTTACACCGTTTTATTTTAAATATTACAATATCAGGCGCTGCCTCAAACCATTGTCAACGGAACCAAAATCGCTTTGATATCAATTGACTCCCATACGCTCAAAACAGAGCAAATTTCCGCTCCATCCCAAGAAAACTTCAAAAATATAATTTATAGTAAATTATAACATTTTCTATATCATTTAGCAAGAATTTTTTTCTTTTATTAAAACATATTGTAAGATTACCATAGATACTCCCTGTGAATGCAATCCTGCAAGCAACGAGGTATTATCAAACCCTCATGCAGCACCGAGAAACTTTTCATTGTAAAAAACGCGCCTTTTTCCACTTTCGTTCCAATGGGACTCGCTTAAGCTCAATCAGTCGAATTCAAAACAATGAACGCACAATCAATCTTCCAGAGAAACGGTATCTTGTAAAAACAGGGAATACAACAACAATTCCTTTACCGGAAGTTCGAGCGTTTTGGAAATAGCCCTGCGATAGCACTCCAATTGCGCACGGTATCGCCGCCGCAGCTCTTCTGAAGACGCGCGATCAGTCTTATAATCTATAATTACCAGGTGATCCCCTTCCTGCATCACACAGTCTGCTATTCCTTGAATCAACACCGTTTCAGAAGACGAGATCTCATCCTGCAACTCCATAACCGGCAGCTCATATAAAAAACTAAATTCCCGCGCAAGAAAGGTCGCCTGTTTCATACGCTGATACAAACTCGATCGAAAAAATGCGGCAATTCCTTCCCGGTCAAGCGCCTTTGCTTCCTGCGCCGTCAAATATTCCTTCGTTACCATCCTTGCAATTTCTTCTTCCAAATTGGATTCCGCCGCCGAAAAATCAGCAAACTGTAAAAAGGCATGATTAATTGTTCCCTTCTGCGCGGCAGTCAATTCATCCGAAAAATTAGGAATCGTTAAGTCGTAAGAACGCCCCTCCTCGATTCCGGTTAGTTCGGTAACGGATAGTTTAACCGGCAGCTTTGAAAGCGCTTTGAATGGATAAACAAACGAAAGCGCTTCTTTTAATTTGATAAGCTGTTCCTCATCCGGCTTCGCCGCCAACACCGGTTCAGGCTCCGGCTGTTCCTCAACATCTGCAAACCGAACGGACAAAGGTGCAGAAAAGGCTTCTGTTTGCGGTTGAACGCCAACCTGTTCGCGCAAATCTACAGCCTGCGGATACCTAATAAAAACAGCAGTCAACCAATCCGTATAAGAACGCGCTCCAGAAAGAGTATGCAAAAAAGCGCCCGCATTATTTGTACATGGAATCGATCCGCTCTGTTTTTCGGGATCCGCCGCAATTGTTAAAATCAATTTTTCTCTGGCGCGCGTCATCGCAACATAGAGAATACGCAGCTCTTCCTCCAGCATTTGCCTGCGTTCAGACCATTGGGAAACAACATAGGGAATAGTAGAAAACTGAGTAAATTCTTTGGGATAAGCATGTTTTAAAGCAATTCCGTATCGGGCGGAAAACACCGCGGTTCCCTGTAACTCCCGAAATTGCATCAGGTTGCCGCAACGAGACAGAAATACTACCGGAAATTCTAAGCCTTTACTTTTATGAATGGTTAAGATATGTACTGCCGATTCCTTTCCCAATGTAGGATTAGCCGATTCAAAATCTTTTCCGGTCTCCTTGGCAGCTTCCAAAAACCGCAAAAAGCCCGTTAGCCCTCCATTTTGCCCCGACTCGTATTCATTGGCATAGGACAACAAAAGGCGCAGATTGGCAAGCTTCCGGTCGCTCGACTCACAGGCTCCAAATAAGGAATAAAATAATGTCTCATCATAAATTTTCCGGATTAGTTCAGATGCCGGCAAAACAGCCGCAGCTTGCCGAAGTTCTCGCAACGTGTTTAAAAAACAGACTGATTTCGAATCTTCCGACAGCAACAGGCACTCATAAAACGTGCCGCCCGGACTCAGCTGACGCAGCTTTACCACATCATCCGGCGTAAAAGAAAAGAGCGGCGAAAGTAAAATGGAGATCATCGGTAAATCGAGTGCCGGATTATCAATCACCTGTAACAGAGAAAGCATTAAGATTACTTCCCGTGCCTGAAAATACCCGCTGGTTCCATCCGTGCGCGCGCAAATTCCGCGCCGCCGCAACGCCTCTTGAAATACAGGCGCATGCTCCTTCCCCGATCGAAGCAAAATGGCAAAATCTCCCGGCTGGCAAGGGCGCTCCCTATTGCCGTCAGAAACGCTGAATCCCTCCTGTAGCATTGTTTCAATTCGAGAAGCCACATAATCTGCCTCTTTTTCCTCCCCTCCCGAGGCTGGAAGATAAACTAGCTCAGTCGTCCGGTCATCCGCCTGAAAAAAACGCCCTGCCGCCACAAGCTGTTCGGAATCCGCATAAGGGATACCGCCAAATTCTTCCGTCATCAGTCGTGAAAACAGATCATTGACTGAACCGGTTACTTCAGGGCGGCTGCGGAAATTTTCGGACAGGCAAAACAACTTACCCGGTTTGGTCGGATCCTGACATTGACGCCGACGACGCAAAAAAATACCGGGATTGGCATACCGAAACCGGTAAATACTTTGCTTTACATCGCCAACCAAAAAAAGATTTTTTTCATCTTCGCCAGCCAAAAGGGAAAACAAAAGTTCCTGTGTTTCGTTAACATCCTGAAATTCGTCCACAAAGATAGCGTCAAAGGAGTGCGAGAAACTTTCTCCAAAAGGAGTTTTCCGACCGGCGGATTCCTCAAACAGCAAATCTATGACTTTCAAAGTGAGATCCGAAAATCCCAATACATTTTTTTGATCCATTCGCTCCCGCATTTTGCCCGAAAAACGCCGCGTTAATGCAACCAATTGCTCCATTTTCGGACGCTGTTCCTGAAGGCAGGACAGCGCGTCGGATGAAGTCCACAAATATTTTTCCTGAAGCTCACGAACACGTTCCCGAACAGGAACAAGATAGCGATTCTTAATCCGATCAGCCAATTCACGAGAATAAGCGTCTGTTTTAAGACGCCGGGGTGCAGACGGAAATACCATTTGTCGTCCAAAGGATACAACCTCATCCCAGCTTCTGGAAAAAAGCTTAGAAAACGATCCCAATACTTCCCGGTACTCCCCTAAAAATCCGTCCCACTTTTCAAGTAACGCCGGATCGGACTTAGCCTCTAAACACGCTCGCTCCAACAGTCCCTCCAACCTCGCCGTTTCCTCCTGAACAAGCTGAAACAGAGGATTTGCCCACGGCGTATCCTCCCAGGCGCTGAACTCCCGGTAAGGCAGGAGCAGCCCCTTCAAATACGAGTCTGGAAACGGATGAGTTCTTGAAGTTTCATATAATCGCAGAAGAATGGAGCGCAAAGAACCATCCCCGCGCAAACTAAAATAATCGCAAAACTCCTGAAAAGAGTCCCCTTGTTTCACAGCTTCCTCCTCCAGCAATTCTTCCATTACCTCCTCTTGAAGCAGAGAAAGCTCCTGCTCACCAATCAGTCGGAAGTCGGGAGAAACCTTCGCCCTTTGGAACTCTTCCCGCAAAAGACCTGCACAGAAAGCGTCGATCGTCATAATTTTAGCCTGTAACAGCAACGATCGCTGCCGCAACAAAAACCGATCGGTTGGAAACTCAGAGATTACCCGATCAAACAGCATGGTGATTCGGGTTCTCATCTCTTTCGCAGCTGCACGTGTGAAGGTCACAACCAACAACCGCGCAGGGTCAAGAGGATTCTGCGGATTGGCAAGCTGATAAACCACCCTGGTTGCCAAGACAAACGTTTTTCCGCTCCCCGCCGAAGCGGAAACCAGTATCGGTCCTTCTTCGCACAGCACCGCCTCACGTTGAGACGGCGTAATGGTATCCGGCATGAGCAATGAACACAATTTTTCCTTTGTCAGCATTCCTCTTTTCCCCCAATTTGATCAAAAAATTCCTCTTTATTCATCTTGACAAGCTCGCGCTCATTTCCCGGAGAATACCCGCAAACCGAATGATAATCGCAATACCGACAAGTCGTATCCTTTTCCTTTCCAACACCTGAAAGGGGGCGCGCCGCAATCTCTCCTTGCAATAACCTTTCACACATCCGCGATACCTGTTTCTGTACAAAGATAAATAGGCTTTCAAACTGCTTGCGACTAACGAGAAATTCGCCGCTTTCCCGATAAAGAGAGCCATCTTTTTTGAAACGAATCGGCAGATATTTTCCGCGTTCCCCGGGAGCAATCTCTTCCATAGCTGTAAGAACTCCTTGCTCCTGAAGAAGTAATCCGTTTCGGCAAAACCCTGCTGAAATTTTCTTTTCGCGCTCGTTTTCTGGAGTCGGGCGGTGGAAACAGAATTCCCGCAAAACCCCGGTAGCCGGAAGATATAATACTCCCGATGGAATTACCTCCGCCCCCTCGCGCGGCTTACTGCAAATAGCAAATAGATAAAGAAGCATCTGCAAATTTAAGCCCTGGTACAATTCTGAAAGGGAAAAATGTTTTCCGCTCCCTGACTTATAGTCGATTACCCGTAAATAGACCCGGTTTCCTTCTTGAAAGGAATCCACCCGGTCTACTTTTCCAACTACAGTGGCAACCCCGTCTTCTCCGAACGGAACTTCCACCGCCGGAACCTCGGTATCTTCTCCCAAATAAAGCTCTACCGCCTCAGGACGAAATCGACTGACTGAAAATTCCTGTTGTATATTTTCGCACAATAAAACCAGCTGTTCCCCAACACGGCAATATTTCTGATAAAATCGCGCACTCTTATTCCAGTCTCCACCCAAACGTTCTTGCAACAGGTTAGACAGAAACATTAAAATCCTCTCACGAAGCTGCTCACGAGATAATTCCATGAAATCCGTCCGCCCCATGATATCCTCAAGAACAGCGTGTACAATCGTTCCCAAAGAAAGCGCCGAAAGCTCCGCCCTCTCTCGTTTGCGAATCCTGAGGTTATACCGACAAAAATAAGAAAAAGGACACCGATAAAAGGAATCCAGCTGCGACGGAGAAAGGCGCACCTTTTTTCCAAATAATCGGTTGAGCAGAGGAGAATCCTTCAAGACAAACGGGAGCTGCTGTGCATGTACAATTCTGTTCAGACGTTCTGTAAAATCGCGGTCTTCTAAAAAATATTCCCGCAAGGTTGCAGCTTCCACACTATGATCTAGATAATGAAACGCAAGTTGTAATCGTGCGCTTTCCGGCGTCCGGCACAAGGATAAAAAGTGTTCCTGCGTTGCAGCAGGAAGGAGCGCCTCATCCCCAAAGACAGACAATGTGCGCACAATCATCTCGGAAGGCTGAAGAATACTTCCTGAAACATCTGCCAATCGGACGGACAAATAAACCCGCTCCGTTGCTGCTGTGACTGCCAAATAAGAAATCAATCGTTCCTGCTC
>CAKRVU010000083.1 GCA_934408835.1 uncultured Oscillospiraceae bacterium
GCTGGGCGACATCGTAATTTCTATTGAAAAAGCTGTTGAACAGGCAAAAATTTACGGACATTCTCTAAAACGCGAGGTTGCTTTTTTAACAGTGCATTCCATGCTGCACCTGTTGGGATACGACCATGAAAACAGCGGTTTGGAAGGAGTGCGGATGCGTGAAAAGGAGGAGCGCGTTTTAACCACGATGGGTCTGTTCCGAAACGCAAGCTATGTGATGCCAAATGAAACTGAATAATCGTGAAATACGAAGCCTTGTTAAGAGTTTCCTTTATGCGTTCCGCGGACTGTGGTATTGTATTAAAAACGAACGCAATATGCGAATTCATATTGTTACAGCGGCAATTGTGTTGCCTTTTGCGTTTATCTATGGTTTGACGCGGCCGGAGTACGCTATCTTAATTACAATCATGGGTCTGGTTATGGTTTGTGAATTGATTAACACTGCCATAGAGGCGTTGGTGAATTTGGGATCGCCTTCTTACGAGAGTCTGGCTAGGATCGCAAAGGATGTTGCCGCCGGAGCTGTGTTGATGTGCGCGCTGATTGCGGTAGGAATTGCGATTGCACTATTTTTCCACCCGGCAAAGCTGTGGGACGCAATTTTATGTATTTTGACCACTCCGGTTTACCTGATTTTCTTTTTATTGCTGATAACAGCAGGCACGATATTTGTTTTTAAAGGGGTAAATAGAAACATGTTTTCCAGAAAACCATCGGAAAAGGTGAAAATATATTATCCGCAGCATTCAACCGCACGGCATATCGTTGACAATGATGACGATACCATTAAAATCTACCCGATAGATCTTTCGAAGGATGAAAAATAAATGGATACAAAATTAGAAACAAAAACCGCGTTTTTCGCTTTTGTTGGAAAACCCAATGTGGGAAAATCCACACTGCTCAACGCTCTGGTTGGACACAAAATTGCAATTGTCTCGCACCGACCGCAGACAACACGCACTCGCATTACCGGCATATTGACCGAAGGTTCTGTACAATATGTTTTTTTGGATACACCCGGTTTGCTGCGCGCCAAAAATCGTCTGGGAGATCATATGGTAAAAACCATTCGCCAAGGAGTAGCCGATGTGGACGCCGCCGTATTGGTTGTAGAGCCAACGGATGTTATCACAAAAGCTGAAGAGGAATTTATGGCGTGGTTTGAACAAAAAAAACTGCCGGCGCTGCTTGTCATTAATAAGATCGACTTGTTGCGTGATAGAACGGCTTTGATGCCTCAAATTGTCAAATATTGTAAACGTTATGATTTTTCGGGGATTATACCGATTTCAGCAAAAACCGGCGATGGTCTGGCTGAACTCAAACAGGAGCTTTCTCAGTTTGCGGTAGATAGCGTTCATTTCTTTCCGGATGACGCGATGACAGATCAACCGGAACGGACGTTGGCGGCAGAGTTTGTGAGAGAAAGGCTGCTCTTTCACCTGGAAGACGAGATTCCGCACGGGCTTGCTGTAGTAACAGATGAAATGAAGGAACGAAACGGAGTACTGCGAATTTTTTGTACGATATACTGTGAACGAAGTAATCATAAGGGAATTATCATCGGAAAGAACGGGAGCATGCTCAAGAAGATTTCCACCGAAGCACGAATGGCGTTGGAGGAATTCTTTGAAACCAAAGTGTATTTACAGTGTTGGGTTAAGGTAAAAGAAAATTGGAGAAATCGAGAAGGATTACTGCGTTCTTTAGGATTTTCCGATTAAAAGCAAAAAATGGAACAACGCAATCGCATGTATAAAACATCCCTTTCGCAAAAAAATAGTTTTGTGGGAGGGAGTCGTTATGGTAGATGAAAATCAAGCGTGGCTGAATTTTTTTGTCAGCGGCAAAGTTGACGATTATCTAAAATACTGCGATAGCAAGAAAAAACCGCGCGAGGTGCCGGATCATGAACATCAAGATCAAGGGGATCGTCCTCAGCCAGAGGAATTTCCGCCCCCGGGAAAAATACCTTACACTTCTAACGGATGGCCGTGGCTTACTTGAAGTACGTTTGCGAGTGTTTGGACAGATTACAGCCAATTCTTTTTCTAATATTGGTGTTATGGGTTATTATTATTTTGATCTGTTTGATGGAAAAAGCGGGTTTGTTGTAGACGCTGCAGAACCTATTGAAACCTTCTTTGACCTCCGTTATGATCCGGTTAAGCTTGCTCTTGCACAGTATTTTTGTGAACTGACTCAGTTTATGGTGCCTCCCCTGCAAAACGCAGGGGAGAATCTGCGTTTTTTGCTCAATACGCTATATCTTTTAAAAGAAGACGCACGTAACCAACAATTACTGAAAGCTGTTTTTGAATTTCGGATTCTTCGCCTTTGCGGGTTTCTGCCGAATCTGATCTGTTGTGTAAGATGCTGTCAATACGAAGGAACTCAAATGTATTATCTTCCGCTGCGCAGTCAACTGATTTGCTCCGATTGTTTGAAAAAGGAGCCTCACCGCACGGTTGTTCCATTGCCAAAACCGGTATTACACGCGATGCGTTTTATCTTGTATAAAGACTCATCGGACGTTTTTCAATTTCAGCTGGATGACAAAAGCTTGCAGTATTTGGGGCGTTTATCTGAATATTGTATTTTAATACACACCGATCGCCCTTTGAAATCATTGAAAATATACAAACAATTGACCAAATCGTTATTGGAAAATTAGGAGGAATGATCCAATTGCTACATAGATATGAAACCATACTGGAGCTTGACAAAACATTAAAACGGTTCAGCCAATTTGCCGTTTCTGAGGACGCTGTTCAAATGGCGTTAGCTCTTAAACCATACCACGACCGTGAGCAGATACAGGAGGAACTTGAAAAAACAGACAGCGCGCTTACCCTTTTGCTGCGTTTTGGGCATCCGCCTTTTTCAGGATTGAAAAATCCAAAGGAAGATTTGACGCGTGCCGCCGCGGGTGTGACGCTCTCCATCCCGTCCCTTTTGAACCTAGGCGCTGTTTTTCGACAAGCGAGGACCCTGCGCAGTTGGAGAGATCGCTGCGAAATCGAAACAACTTCATTGGATGGGGAATTTTCGCAACTGTATGAAAATCGTTCTTTTGAAGAGCGTTTAAAACAGTCCATTTTATCAGAAGATCAATTATCCGACCATGCCAGCGAGGAGCTGTATCGGATTCGGCGGGAAATTCAGCGGCAAAGCAGGAGAGTGAAAGAAAGCCTGGAAAAGCTCATCCACGGCAATGCGCAGAAGTATTTGCAAGAAAATATTATTACCGTGCGGGATAATCGATATGTTGTTCCTGTCAAATCGGAATATCGCTCCCAGCTTCCAGGTCTTTTACACGATACATCTGCAAGCGGAGCAACGGTGTTTATCGAACCGACATCGGTGGTAGAAGCAAATAACGAAATCCGTATTCTAATGGGAAAAGAACAGGAAGAAGTGGAAAGAATTTTGCGGGAACTTTCGGCCCTTGCAGTTTCCTGTTCTCATTTTCTTCTCAGCAATTATGACGTTATCATCGCTTTGGATGTCTGTTTTGCCAAAGCGTCTTATGCGATAGAGACGAAATCGACGAAACCGCTTCTTTCAGAGAAACCTTTTTTGAAACTGCGCGAAGCAAGGCACCCGCTGCTGAATCCAAAAACCGCAGTTCCTGTTTCAGTTGAATTGGGAGGAGATTATGACGCGCTTTTAATTACCGGACCGAACACCGGCGGAAAAACGGTGACGCTTAAAACTGTTGGACTTTTGGTGTTGATGACGGAGTGCGGACTTCTGATTCCGGTCGCAGAGGGGAGCGTCATATATCCATTTGACAAGGTGTTAGCAGATATTGGGGATGAACAGAGCATTGAACAATCCCTTTCCACCTTTTCTGCTCATATTTCTCACATCATTGAAATCCTATCTGATCTTACGTCCAATTCTTTGATTTTGTTGGATGAATTAGGATCGGGTACTGACCCTATGGAAGGAGCGGCTTTGGCGAAAGCGATTTTGGAGGAGATCAGAAAGCGAGGGAGTCTGATGATAGCGACCACCCACTATGCAGAGCTGAAAGCATATGCGCTACAAACCAGCGGCGTTGAAAATGCGTGTTGTGAGTTTGATGTTGAAAATCTTCGTCCAACTTATCGATTGATCATCGGGCTGCCGGGACGTTCCAACGCTTTTGCGATTTCTAAGCAACTGGGATTGTCGGAAGAATTACTTGCTCGGGCACAATCGCATCTCTCGCAGGAGGGAAGCCGGTTTGAGGACGTCATTTCTACTTTAGAAGAAACTAGAAAAAAGTATGAAATTGAGTATCGTGAAATGGCAGAAGCCAATGCCGCTGTAAAAGAGTTGCGTACCCGCCTTGAAAGTCAGGAAGCTGCATTGTTGACGAAACAAGAACAAAGTTTGGAGGAAGCCTCTAAACGTGCAAAATATATTGTGGACGAGGTGCGATCGGAAGCCAATCGAGTGATCAATGAATTGGAAGAAATCCGTAAGCAAGAGAAAACAAAAGATACCAAAACGCTTCTCGAACAAGCCAAGGCAATGCGTTCAGGCTCAATCGACCGAATGTATCATACGGCTAATGTAGTGATAGAACGAAAATCAGATGAAAACTATCAACTGCCGCGTGAGCTTCGGCGTGGAGACACAGTGCTTGTCTACTCGATGAATCAAAAGGGACAGGTGCTTGAAAATATAGGAAAGAACAAAAAAGCGTTGCTGCAAGTAGGGCAGATGAAAATGCGGGTTTCAATCAAAGATCTGAGACTTTTAGAGAAAAACAATCAAGCGTCAAAACCGTCAACCTCTTTTTCAACAACACGTACCGTATCTCGCAAAAAAGCCGGATCAACCGTAGCGGAAATCGACCTTCGAGGGAAAAATATCGAAGAGTCATTGTTGGAATTGGATCAATTTATCGATCATGCGGTGTTATCCAAACTCAATCAAATTACCATTATCCACGGCAAAGGTACTGGCGCTTTAAGAAAAGCGGTGCAGGCTCATCTCCAAAAACATCCGAACATCCAATCTTACCGTCTCGGAGTTTTTGGAGAGGGGGAGTCCGGCGTAACCATCGCGTCGCTTCACTGACCATTACGATAACTCTTCTTCGTCAGGGAAACGTGGATTTCCGTATTTGCTAATATGGTTTGTCTCGTCTTGCTGCGTTTCTCCTGAAAGCACCCGAGTATAGTATTTTGGCACAGTCCCTACAATCACCGACTCGGCAAGAATATAATCGCTTTCCACCTGAACGGTTGTAGTATATCCCGGTATGACAGCGCTGATTTCCGTTGTAATATGTAACGTGAGCTGGTGAAGCGTTTGATTGATCCCTGCTTCGGACAGTTTACTTAGTACTTGGGTGTTTGTAACCCCGCACGGGATCATTTTGATACGAACAGAGGGTCCCATTCCGGAAAGCCAGACAATTCCGCTTAAAGAACCAATTGGAATAGATAGATCAGCTGTTTGTAAATCGGACATCGCCTGATTGACCTGTTGGGTTACCAACGTGTGAATTCGCGCAATTTCTTTTGTATTGGTCTGAATCGACGTGACCGCACCGTTGCTATCCGTTTGCAAAGTTACCAAATCGTCGTAGTTTAAATCTTCTGTACAAAGCGCCGATTCAACAGCGGTGTTCATTTGCGTTACAGCAAATTGTTGTACAAAATAACTGGACATGGTAGTAATCATTGGGCGCAACTGTGAATCAATTAAAAAGAATAAAACCAAAGTGGTCAGCCCAAACAGAATACTCTTGAACGCAGCCTTCTTCTTTTTTGTTCCCTTTTGCTTTTTTGCCGTAGGCATTTTCACCACCACCATCTTATAGAATATGTGATTTGAATTTAAAAAGTTCCGAATTAGGTTTGATTTTTGAATAATTCCTTAAAATTGCTTGCATTATTGAAACCTATGTGATATAATAGAACCGTTCAATAATTGCTTTGCTAGTTTTTGGTAAGGCAAAAAGATACACAC
>CAKRVU010000084.1 GCA_934408835.1 uncultured Oscillospiraceae bacterium
AAATAATACTTCTCCTGTACAATCTTGCAATAACTGGGAAGATTGGAAACGGAAGGCACCAAATCCATCAGCTGCGTCAAATAAAGCTTGGCATTCTCGTCCGTATCAAATATTTTTTCCTCCATGGCGCCCGCAAGCACAGTGACAAAATCAATCGGATTTCCCGCGGTAAAAAGTCTTGTCAGCAAGGCAAACAATCGTTTATGCTGCTCCCGATAAAAGCTGGCCGAGGAAAGAGACGCCAGTGCGTCCGCCATTCCGCCGGGGTCCAACAAAAGAGCGCCCAACACCGACTGCTCCGCCTCCAAATGGTAAGGCAACTGTTCAAGCTCTAAATCCGCCATACCTAGATACCACCTCCGATAGATCCATACAAGAGAAGGGCGGCGAAGCAGCGACCACCTCACAGCCCACTGTATTTTATTGTTCTGGCGCCACAATCAATTTCATCGTTGTTGTCACGCCGGTCAACAGCCGAATTTCAAACGAATACTCCCCAAAGGACTTGACTTCGCCTACAGAGATTTTGCGCTTCTCCACATTCACGCTGTATCGCTCGCGAACCGCCTGCGCAATTTCTTTTGCGGTGATGGAGCCAAACAGTTTTCCGCCGACTCCCGCTTTCGCCGTGAGGGTCACCTCTTTTCCGTGCAACCGATCAGCCGTCTTCTTCGCTTCTAAAACCTGTTGTTCATGGTGATATGCCGCCGCCGAATCCTTTGCCTTTTTTTCAGACACTGCCTGCGCCGTCGCCTCCGTCGCCAACTTCTTTTTCAACAAAAAATTGCGTGCATAGCCATCGCTGACCTCGACCATATCACCCTTTTTCCCCGTTCCTTTTACATCCGCCAACAAAATGACCTTCATCGTCTACTCCTCCTACTCTTTTGCAGTCGCCAAGCAATCCAAATAACTGTCAATCGCCTCCAGCAGCTGCTGTCTCGCTCGTTCCAGTCCAGTATCTTCCAATTGTGCGGCCGCCATCGTCTGATGTCCTCCGCCGCCAAGCGCTTCCATAATGACCTGCGCATTCACCTCCCCCAAAGAACGCGCCGAAATATTCGCCGTTGTATCCGTCATGTAAATGACAAAAGACGCATGTACTCCCGATATGCCAAGCAGTTCGTCCGCCGCCTGCGGCGCAACAACCCGCATATCATCGCTTTGAAAATCGCCGATTGCTATGGCACAATTCCGGTAAGTTTCCGCACTTGATACAATCCGCACCTTCTGCTGATAATTTTCAATGGTGCTGGAAAACAGGCGCCGCACCGAAACAGTATTCGCGCCGATGCTCTTTAAATAAGCGGCGGCTTCAAAGGTGCGCACACCCACCTTAACGACAAAATTTTTGGTATCCAACATGATTCCTGAAAGGAGCGCCTCCGCCTCTAAAGCACCCAACCTGCAATCGCCAAGATATTGAATCAATTCCGTTACCATTTCAGAGGCCGAAGAAGCGTACGGCTCATGATAGAAGATGACGGCGTCGTCGATATGCCGCACCATTTTGCGGTGGTGATCAATGACAACAGTGCTTTTCGCCCGTTGATAGAGGGGCACCGATTCTACAAAATCCGGATTATGCGTATCGACAATGATTAAAAGCGTACGGTCGGTCATACGCTCCAACGCGTCGTCCGGACGCAAAAGCATATCCCCCATTCCAGCCTCTATCACCCGATCCATCAGGTCTACCGCAAGTGCCTTGCGCTGTTCCACCGCCATAAAACAGGGTTTCCCCAAATTTCGGATTGCACTGGTCATCCCAATGGCAGCGCCAATGCAATCCAGATCTCCAAAACGGTGCCCCATCACAAGCACCATATCGCTTTGGTGAATCAACTCCCGCAGTGCGGTAGCGACAATCCGGCTCTTAACGCGGGTTCTTTTCTCCACCCCTTTGGAAACGCCGCCGTAAAAATCATACCCGGTCGCCGTTTTGACCGCCGCCTGATCGCCGCCGCGACCGAGCGCCATATCCAGCGCCTGTCTTGCCAAAACCTCGCTCTCTCCCAACGTCTGCGCCGTGCTGCCGACCCCGATTGAAATGGTAACCGGATTCCGCTCGTCCTGACTGATCTGACGCACTGAATCGAGGATAGGAAACCGGCTGGCAATCAATTGATCGAGATGCCGTTTTTCCAGCACAATCAAAAAGCGGTCATGGGTCAATCGCTTTAAAAAGCCGGTAGACTCCCCGATAAACCGTTCCAATTCCCGATCAACTGCCCCCAAAATGGCCGATTTGATACTTTCCTTTCTGCCGTCAAATAATTCGTCGTAATTGTCCAACATCACCAAAATGACCGTGGGACGGGACAATTGGTATTCCTGCGCCCTGAGGATGAGCGCGGTGTTCTCCTCAAAATACAGAATATAGCGTCCGTCGTCTTTGGCGTAGACCGCATGCACATGATAGTAGCGATCCTGATAGGAAATTTGCACACCAGTTCGATTGCAAAAATCATCCATCGACTCCGCGCTTAATAGAGAAAACGGGGCACCAACCAGCTCCTGATCTTTCGCGATTTCTTGTGTAAAAACCTCATTATACCATAAAATAATTCCGTTTTCATCGCAAGCGGCCACCGGTATAGGAAACGCAAACAACGGATCCTTCAGGCTCTTTGACAGCTCCCGGGACAACCGGCAAAGCAGCCGCCTTTGAAGTGCGCGGTACCGCACTGTCAAATAGAGCGCCGCTCCGCCGCCCACTATCATAACAGGGATCGTTACAGTCAGTGAGACCGGCAGGACAACACCAAGCGCCACCGTCAGTCCGACAGAAATCACACTTTGTATGATCATCAATGAACGAATGCGGATTTGACTCCAAAAGCCAGACGTTTTTTTGACGCTCATGCGAACATCCTCCTTTTGCGGCTCTGTTAAATTTCCATAATAATCGGCAGGATCATCGGACTGCGCCGAGTTTTCCGATAAATAAATCCGGATAATTCGTCCCGAACGGCATTTTTACATTCATTCCATTCTCGTCTGCCCTTGTGTTCGCTCTGTTCAAAAATGCGGATTACCATTTTTTTTGCCTGTTCAAAAAGCGCCTCCGATTCCCGGACATAAACAAACCCGCGGGACACCAAATCGGGTCCGGCAACAACGCAGCCGGACTGCGTTTCGATGGTAACAACTACAACGATCAAACCGTCTTCAGACAGAATCTTTCGATCACGCAGAACAATCGAACCGACGTCCCCAACGCCAAGTCCGTCCACAAATACCTGCCCCGAAGGAACAGAACCGTCGAAACAGATTCCGGTGTGATCGATTTTAAGCGCCTGTCCAATATCGCCGATGACAATATTAGAAGCCGGAATTCCCATTTGCATCGCTAATTCACTGTGTTTTTTCAAGTGCTTATATTCACCGTGCACCGGCATAAAATACTTTGGCTTTACCAGCGAAAGCATCATCTTGAGTTCATCCTGACAGGCGTGACCGGAGGTATGCACTTCATACATCTTTTCATAAATCACCTTCGCGCCCAGCCGCATTAAATCGTTGACCACATTGGTAACATGCTTCTCGTTTCCGGGAATCGGAGAAGCTGAAATAATAATGAAATCTTCGCTCGAGATGGATACCTTTCGATGAGTTCCGTTCGCCATCCGCGACAGGGCGGACATCGGTTCCCCCTGACTTCCCGTTGTAATAATAGTCAGCTGATTGCGCGGATATTTTGAAATCTCGTCAATACCGATCAGGATTTTATCCGGCACCCTCAAATAGCCAAGCTCCATGGCTTTTGCGACCACGTTTTCCATACTGCGCCCGGATACGGCAACCTTACGCTCACATTTTACAGCGTTATCAATAATCTGCTGAATCCGGTGGATATTTGAAGCGAAGGAAGCGACCAAAATCCTACGGTTTCCCGCTTCATTAAAAAGCTTCTGGAAGGATTCACCTACCATCCGTTCCGGCATGGTGTACCCCGGTCGTTCCGCATTGGTGGAATCGGACATCAGCAGCAATACGCCGCGTCGCCCAAGCTCTGCAAACCGCGCAAGGTCAATCACCTCGCCCTCGATCGGATTATAATCCACCTTGAAATCCCCGGTATGCACAATGATTCCAGCGGGAGTGTGAATGGCAAGTCCCACCGCATCGGGAATGGAGTGATTAACGCGAATCATTTCAACGGACATACAGCCCATTTTGATCATCCGTTTTGGAGCGCAAACCACCAGCTGCGCCCGTCCCAAAATCCCGTGCTCTTTGAGCTTTTCTTCAATCAAGCCGATGGTCAGCCGGGTGCCGTAAACCGGGACGCGAAACCTCTTTAAAAAATAGGGAATGCCGCCGATGTGATCCTCATGCCCATGCGTAATAACGATTCCCCGAAGTCTATCAATGTTTTGTTCAATATAAGTGTAGTCCGGTAAAACCATATCAACGCCCAGCATCTCCGAATCGGGGAACGCCAAACCGCAATCCACCAAAAACATATCGTTTCCGCATTCAAAGCAGGTGATGTTTTTCCCGATCTCATTCAATCCGCCAAGCGGCACAATTCGGACAGGCGTTTTTCGGACAGCCGGTCGATGACTGTCCGTCCCTTTGGAGGTTCGGGTCGCAGGTTTCCCCGCGTGCGTTCCCTGAGCCGCAGTCCTTACCGTCTTCTTGCCGTAAACATTGTCCCTTACCGTTTGTTTTGTCTTTGAATTCACTCTAAAATCCCTCTCCTTTTCTACACAATGTATCATATTTCGATTGAGTTTCCATCAGAACCGGCTCATCCAAACTGTGCGCATGCCAATAGGCTGAATATCAGAATCCGCCGCAATCGATCGAATCAGCGTCTTATCCAAACGCTTTCATCAAAATCTAAAAATCATCTCAATCAAAAGGTTGCCGTACATTATCATCATGAAACGCCGCAGATAATAACAGTATTTCTTGCGAAAAACAACAGCTTTCCGCATCAATTAAATCTATCTTGCAGCCAAAACACTTTTCCGAACTAATAACTGATTGTTATGATATCCGTTTTTCCATCAATTGTCAAGTCCCCATCAGATTTCCGTTCCTTTCTTCTGTCATTATTGACCTGGAAACAAAAATTCATTCTTCGAACAAGCTTTTCTCTTTACTTCTGGAAAAATCGTGTTAAAATGGAAATAAGTTTTAAAACATGAAAACGACCTGGAGGTTATTATTATGACAACATTCAAACCGTTTCCCGGAATCTTTTACAGTGAAACAGCCGGTAATTGCAAGGACTTGGTCTGTCCGGCCTACGATGTGATTTCGGAGAAAGAGCGGGAATCCCTTTTGCAAAAAAGCCCGTACAATTTCGTGCGATTGGAAGCACCGCAGGGCGAAAACGCCTACGAACAGGCGAATCAGCTTTTAACCGAGTGGCTCGAACAGGGGCTTCTGGAGCAGGATTCGTCCCCCGCATTTTATCTCTATGAAGCAGCCTACACCGTTTCGGACGAGGTTTACCGTCTGCGTGGAATCTTGGGTCTCCTTCGCCTGCCTGAAGAGGATTCGACAGTGCTGACCCACGAAAACACCTTTGAGAATGCCAAAAAAGACCGCCTTGCTTTGCTACAGGCAACAGAAGCCAATACCAGCCCGATTTATTCCCTTTACGATGACCCCGAAGGCGAACTAGGGCAAGCGCTTACGCCTATTTTTGAAACGGAACCTGTGCGCAGCTGCCAGGTCGGAGAGATTACCCACAAGCTTTGGGCGTTAAAAGAGGAATCGTTGATTCAAAAAGCAACCGATTTCCTGACCGATCAACCGCTTTACATTGCCGACGGTCATCACCGCTACCAAACGGCTCTGAATTACCGCGCAGCTCTTGCCCAACAAGGGGAGCTTTCCCCCGAGCATCCTGCCAATTACGTCTTTACCCTCCTTTGCGAACGGCATTGCCCCGGTTTAGTTGTTCTTCCGACTCATCGGGTATTAAAAGACATCCCGTGCTTTGACAGCGA
>CAKRVU010000085.1 GCA_934408835.1 uncultured Oscillospiraceae bacterium
TGCTTTTTTCACAACTCGAGGCTTTAAATCCCGGCGACGTTGTGGTGTTTGCAGGCTCTGTTCCCAGTTCCCTTCCGCAGAATGTGTATGAGTTGTGGATCGAAAAGCTTTCTGATAAGGGATTGCGGATTGTAGTAGATACAACCGGCGACTCTCTGATGCGAGTTCTTCCGTTTCACCCTTTTTTGGTAAAACCCAATCACCACGAACTCGGGGAGTTGTTCCATCAAACGCTGCATTCCACTGAAGAAATTGTGGAAGCGGCGCGAAAGGTACAACAGCTTGGCGCGAAAAACGTATTGGTTTCCTGTGCGGGAGAAGGAGCGGTTTTACTGGACGAAACGGGAGCGCTCTCTATTGCTAAACCGCCTGCGGGAAAACTGGTAAACTCGGTTGGGGCTGGTGATTCCATGGTTGCCGGTTTTTTGGCGGAGTTTCAAAAATCCGGGCGCTATGATTATGCGTTAAAGTTTGGAATTGCGGCCGGAAGCGCCACCGCCTTTTCGGAGTGGCTGGGTAGTAAAGAACAGGTTTTAACGCTGTATCAACAGCTTTAAGCTGTTTTGGAAAGGAGGAAAAGATGAAGATTACTGATTTGCTGAAGCCGCAAGCCATTGACTTGTCGGCCCCTTCTTGTAACAAAGAAGAAGCCGTTTCCAGATTGGTTGATTTGATGGTGGCTTCCGGTAAAATTTCTGATCCAAAAAAATATCGGGAAGCAGTTTTTGCCAGGGAAGCGATGGGAAGCACTGGAATCGGAGAAGGAGTGGCGATTCCGCATGCCAAAACCGACGCTGTTAAAGAACCTGGTTTAAGTGTGATGGTTTCGAAGGACGGTATTGATTTTGACGCCTTGGATGGGCGGCCGGTGCACTTGTTGTTTTTGATCGCCGCCCCTGATACTCGGGAAAACGTTCATTTGGATTTGCTTGGGAAATTATCCGTGCTTTTAATGGACGAGGCGTTTCGTCAAAATTTGATTGAGGCAAAGACTCCGGATCAGTTTTTGAATTTAATTGACCAAGCGGAAGAAGGAATGCAGGAATCGGGAGAAACAGAGGACGCCAAAACAGGATATCAAGTACTGGCGGTAACAGCATGTCCGACCGGAATAGCGCATACTTATATGGCTGCGGAAAGCTTGCAAAAGTGTGCGGACGCAAGGGGAATTTCCCTTAAAGTGGAGACCAACGGTTCGGGAGGCGTGAAAAATATGCTGACGCCGGAGGAAATCAGCCGGTGTGATAGCATTATTGTGGCTGCTGATAAGGCGGTGGAAACGGATCGTTTTGACGGGAAGCCGGTTTTGTTTACCAAAGTAGCCGATGGAATTCACAAACCGGACGCTTTATTGGATGAAGCTTTATCCGATAAAATACCCGTGTATCATGCGAAACAATCCTATCGGGAACCCGCCGCCGAGAAGGAAAGCGCCGGTCGTCAGATTTACAAAAGTTTGATGAACGGTGTATCGCATATGCTGCCCTTTGTGATTGGCGGCGGTATTTTGATGGCAATTGCGTTTTTGTTTGACGGGGGCTCCAGCGGTACCGATTATTTTGGGTATGGAAATCCTTTTTCCGCCTTTTTGTTTGGCGTCGGCAAGATTTCCTTTGGGATGATGTTTCCAGTTTTGGCTGCTTATATCGCCGAAAGCATTGCGGATCGTCCAGGTCTTGTAGTTGGTTTTGTAGGAGGTCTGCTGGCATCGGATATCGGAGTTCTGGTGTCTGGTGGCTATGACGCGGGAATGTTTGGAGGTTCAACCTCCGGCTTTTTTGGTGCTTTGATTGCCGGTTTTGCCGCAGGTTATCTGGTATTATTGCTGCGAAAGCTGTTTTCCTTTTTGCCTGCAAGTCTCGAAAGTCTAAAGCCAGTATTGATTTATCCGGTTTTGGGAGTAATATTGATCGGGGCTTTGATGGTGTTTGTGATCAATCCTCCTATGGCTGCGTTTAATGACTGGCTGAATCAGCTTCTTTTGGGAATGGGAGAAAGCAGTCGGGTGATTTTGGGATTGGTTCTTGGCGCTATGATGTCCATTGACTTTGGAGGACCTCTGAACAAAGCGGCGTATGTGTTTGGAACTATGTCGCTGGCAACCGGAAACAATATGATTATGGCTTCTGTTATGGTTGGCGGTATGGTGCCTCCACTCGCCATCGCTTTGGCTACTTCGGTCTTTTCAAACCGCTTTACCAAAAAGGAAAGACAGGCTGGAATTACCTGCTATGTAATGGGATTATCGTTTGTAACCGAAGGAGCGATTCCCTTTGCGGCTGCCGATCCGCTTCGTGTAATTCCGTCCTGCGCTATCGGGTCGGCTGTTGCGGGCGCTTTGTCAATGTTGTTTTCCTGTACCCTTCCAGCGCCACACGGAGGAATTTTTGTTCTGCCGGTCATTGGCAACTGGCCGATGTTTTTACTTGCTTTGGCAGTAGGCTCAGTGATTGGCATGCTTCTGCTGGGTCTTTTGAAAAAACCTGTTCGACAAGACAATTAACAAAGACTGTTCATGTTATGATAAAGGAGAATGTAATTATGAAAACGTTTCAATATGTTATTACTGATCATGAAGGAATTCACGCAAGACCGGCCGGTCTTTTGGTGAAAGAAGCTGGAAAATATCAGTCTGCCATTACTTTGAAAAAAGGGGAGAAAACCGGAGACGCAAAGCGTATTTTTGCGGTGATGGGTCTTGCTGCGAAGCAAAACGATGAGTTGACAGTTGTCTGCGAGGGAGCAGATGAAGAAGTAGCTGCAGAGGCGCTTGAGAAGTTTTTCAAAGAGAACCTATAAAGCATAAAAAGTCCTAAAACTGCACAATCTAACCTTGATAAAAGGGTAAGGAGGTGCAGGAATGAGTGTAAAACAACAGGTATTACAGGAATTGGAAACTCGAATTCGACGTCTGGAAGAGCATCGTGATGATCAGGTTCATCTGGCGGACAATCAGTACGAAGAATTAAACCAGGCGCTTTCTCATGTCATTGGGGTTCCGTTGTTGCAGGAATTGACCGATTTGCATGAGTTTGTACAAAATTTGCCGTAAAAAACAGGCTTTAAAACACAAAAAACTCGAAATTCAGAAAACCTGGATTTCGAGTTTTTTATTTGCGCTTTAAATTCCTACTCGCTCCATTTCTTTTCGCAACCGCTTGATAATTTTCTTTTCCAGACGTGAAATATACGACTGAGAAATTCCGATTTGATCTGCAACTTCTTTTTGTGTATGCTCTACGCCGTCCAGCATTCCAAATCGCATTTTCATGATAGACCGTTCACGATCTTCCAACTGATCAATGCATCGGACTATCATTTCCCATTCTGCCTTATCCTCGATTCCACGATTGACAAGATCGTTTTCTGTTCCTAATACATCGGAAAGTAAAAGCTCATTGCCATCCCAATCAATTCGCAACGGTTCATCAATTGAAATTTCATTTTTTTGCGGATTTGCCTTTCTCAAATACATTAAAATTTCATTTTCAATACATCGGGAAGCGTAGGTGGCAAGCTTGATGTTCTTTTCCGGCGAAAAAGTGTTTACGGCTTTAATTAACCCAATTGTACCAATGGAAATCAGATCTTCTACTCCAATTCCTGTTGATTCAAATTTTTTGGCAATGTAAACAACCAAACGAAGGTTATGTGTAATTAAAATATCGCGCGCCTGAACATCGTTTTCGGATAGACGGGCAAATATTTTTTGCTCTTCTTCTTTGTTGAGCGGCGGCGGGAGGGCGTCGGGACCGTTAATGTAATGGATTGGAAACCGAAATCCACAGATTTTACTGAGCCATAGCAGAAAACTTCGGCGGCTGTTTCGAATTTTGTTCATCATCATATTCTCCTCCTTATTGACACACCTGATCTCCTGCAATCGCTGTAAATTCTCCATCGCACAGCGGTGTTGCAGTGATTCCGATTAAAACGGAACATTCTTTTTTTCTTCCGTTTTTGTTTACCCAGCATTGATCCGGCAAAAAAGCGCCTAAAATACCGGTGGTTCCTACAGTATGAAAGGGAATTACTCGTATTCGATTTCTCCATGGGTGATGTTCCAGTAAATCACATTTCTGTGTGGGACTTGCAAAATAAGAATATAGTTCTTCTGGTAGCAATCTTGCTACGGCGGAAAATTCGCACACGATGACTGGGAGTCCGCCAAGTGGGTCAGTCAAGTGGTTTCCGCTATCAATTAAAGTGGGTAAGCTTACTTCTTTTCCTTCTACACGAATTTGGATTCTGCAAAGTTTTTGCGTATTGACGCGCCGTGACAGAATGAAGTTAACAAGATAGATGATACAATAAGAAAGAAGCGTTCCTAAAATCAGGACAACGGGGGAGATTCCTACATATGTAATTCCGTTATTATAAAACATTTGGCTCGGTGATAATGAGATCCATACCAGAAATATAACTCCTCCGAACACAAAATTAACGCCCCAGAAGCAAAGAAGGGTTTTCAAAAATAATGGTTTTTCTTTGATACCAAATGTCAGTATTGTCAACAATGTGCCCAGAATCAGTTTAGTAATCAGTGTAAAAACAAACCCAAAATCCGGCAAAAAAATGAGAAAAGAAAAACTGCTTCCTATTAAAGCGCTAAGTAGAAGTCGCCTTCTGCGTGTTTGTCTGTGCATCAATATGGAGGTACAAAGAAGTAAAAAATAATTGACAAACAGATTCAGAGCCAATAAGACGTCGATATAGATTACCATTTGGCAACCTCCTCACATGTCCAGTATACCTCCTTTTTTATGTTCGATTTTGTCAAAATCAGGCTTCTTTCTGAAATTTCAGCTTGTCTATTTGATAAATGATGAAGTTGCCGGATCGCACAAGCTTGCGCGTATAATTTAGAGAATATTCACAAAAATATCTTGTTAATCAGGAAAATATGTGATATTCTAGTAATAAAATCAGTATGAAGTTGTGAAAGGGTGTTTGTTATGGAATTTCGTGATTTGGAGCCAAAAGACAAAATTGCTTCCGGTCCTTATGCTGACGTCTATCAATGTGGCAAATGGGCAGTCAAAGTATTCAAAGAGAAGCGCCCAAAAACGGAAGTTTTATATGAGGCATTGGTAAATGCTGAAATTGAAGCTACAGGTCTTCCTGTGCCTCGTGTTCGCGATGTTACACGATTGCCGAACAAGCAGTGGGTGATTGCCTCACAGTTGGTTAAAGGAAAAACATTGCTTGAAATAATGAAACAGGATCAGGAACACTTGGAACAATATGTCAATCAAATGGTCGAGTTGCAATTGCAAATTCACGCAAAAACCTGTCCTCATTTAATCAAATTAGAAGATCGTCTGATGGATCGGATTAATGAATCGAATGATATTGATCAAACAAAAAAATACGAACTAATGACAGTATTAGAAGGTATGAAGAAGCATCAAAAGCTTTGCCATGGAAATTTCAGTCCGAGTAATATTATCATCGATAATCAGGGATGTCCTGTTGTTGTAGACTGGGTTGAAGCCGCCCAAGGAAACGCTTCTGCCGATGCAGCGCATACTTATTTGATGCTTCATTTAGAAATTAAGGAGGCAGCGGATCTTTATTTGGATCGGTTTTGTAAAGAAAGTCATATTGAAAAACAATATGTTCAACAATGGTTACCAATTGTTGCAGCAGCACACTTAAAATATACTAAAAATGAAGAAGAACGAGATTTGTTGTTACATTGGATTGATGTATTGCAGTATCAATAACCATTCGTCCAACGTCGAAGATGGAAGATTTGGTCGTCTGTGATCGATGTTTTCAAATTAGTTTTGTAAAAAGCTATGGTTTCGCCCATAGCTTTTTTATATGTAAAAAACCACTCGCTAAGCAAGTGGTTCAAATGCCGTATTCTTATAATGGAAAGGAATATTGACCGGGAAATCACAAGCTATACTTGAGAAATTTTCCGTTTTACAATAAGATGATTTCGCCGTTGCTT
>CAKRVU010000086.1 GCA_934408835.1 uncultured Oscillospiraceae bacterium
AGTATGAATGCTCCTAAAAATCTTAACACCATCGCCCATATCTCTTTGTTTGCCGTGGCTTTCCTGCATCACTAAGTCGGAATGCTCGTCCTGTTCACTTAAATCCGTTAAATGAATTGCTTAAACCTCAAAACAAAATATTTATCCACTAACCTCGTTCCTTGCGATTGAGGTTTTGCTGTGTTGCACCTTGGTTTTCGACATTGCCTTTGTGATATTTTACTCATGTTATTTTTATCTTGTTTTGCTCAACGCTAAAATTACATTAGGGGTAAAAGTAATCATCACCAATGCCAAACAGAAAAGAAAGAAGAATTTATAGTTTTTTAATTGAAAAAGAACAAAAAATGTGCTATAATAAAACGCGTGTTCATTCTAGTTATTTTCCGCCAAAACACAACGTAAACGTTGCCGGTTATTCAAACGAAAAGCCAAAACCGAATCACTCAGAATTGTGAGGGGAAGAAAGATGGAACGTCAGGAACAGGCATTATGCTATTTTTGCGAAGGATACAATTGCGCACAAGCGGTATTTATGGCATACTGCGATCTGTTTGGTATGAACATATCACAGGGAAAAGCTCTGTGCGCCGGAATGGGTACCGGTATGGGCGGTCTGCGAGAAAAGTGCGGCGCCGTTTCCAGCATGTTTCTGTTGGCCGGTCTTGCAACAGAGAGCAGTACCAATCCCATGTTAGAAAAAAGGCAGTTGTATTCGTTCATACGCAATCTCAATCAAACGTTTGAGGAAAAAATGGGAAGCAGCTGTTGCCAAACGCTGCTAAAGAATGTAAAAGATTTGGTAACACAGAATCCCTCGGAGCAAAATGAGAAATACTATCAAAAACGGCCATGCGCTCTTTTTGTCAAAACGGCTTCTGATATCATAGAAGCTCAGCTTCTTTCAATACTCAATAATAACCGGGAATAAAAAACAGGAGGTATCTGTACATTGTCAAAGCACAACCATCAAAAAAATGAATTTCAACCGTTTATCTCAGCGGATACAGTGCTGCCGGAGTTTACGATTGCTTCTATTATAGTAGGAATCTTGATGGCAGTAGTGTTCGGAGCAGCAAACGCATATCTGGGGCTTCGGGTAGGTCTTACCGTATCCGCCTCTATTCCAGCAGCTGTCATTTCCATGGGCATTTTGCGAGTCATTATGCGTAGAAATTCGATCCTGGAAAACAATTTGGTGCAAACCATCGGATCCGCAGGGGAATCGGTTGCCGCCGGAGCCATTTTTACTCTGCCGGTTTTATTCATGTGGGCAGACGAATGGGGCAGCAGTATGCCAACCTTGGGTGAAATTGCGCTCATTGCGATAGTTGGTGGCGCGCTGGGCGTCATGTTTATGATCCCGCTGCGGCACTCCTTGATTGTAGAAGAGCACGGCACTTTACCCTATCCGGAAGGAACTGCTTGCGCCGAAGTCTTACTGGCTGGAGAACATGGCGGTTCAAAATCCTCTATCGTATTTGCCGGACTTGGCATCTCAGCGATATTTAAGTTTATCACCGATGGTCTCAAGCTGTTTCCGAGCGAAGTGCATTTTGAAACTTCAAAAATTGGATATAAAGGCGGCGGTATTGGCGTTGATGTGTTACCTGCATTGCTGGGCGTTGGCTATATTTGCGGTTCCCGCATCGCGTCCATCATGTTATGCGGCAGTTTGCTCTCTTGGCTGGTGCTCATGCCGCTCATCAGCTTTTTTGGCGGAGGGGCAACTATTTTCCCGGGGACCGATCCAGTAAATACCATGGATTCCCTAACGCTTTGGAGCACCTATATCCGCTATATCGGCGCGGGCGCCGTAGCCGCTGGCGGTATCATCAGCTTAATCAAATCCATTCCGCTAATCGGTAAAACCTTCGCAAAATCTATGCGTACCTTTCATGCTTCAAAAGAAGAAAGCCAAATCCGCACGGAACGCAATTTACCAATGCCATTGGTGATCTTTACGATAGTGGCAATGTTTTTGATCATCTGGTTGGTTCCAATCATTCCCGTAAATACCATAGGCGCTCTCGTCATCATCCTTTTTGGTTTCTTCTTCGCCACCGTTTCCTCTCGGCTGGTCGGTTTAGTCGGAAGCAGCAATAACCCGGTTTCCGGTATGGCTATCGCCACATTATTGATAGCCACCTTCATTTTAAAAATGTTTGGAATGATGGGTGAAAGCGGTATGACAGGTGCTATCGCGATTGGCGCTGTTATCTGCATTATAGCCGCTTTGGCCGGCGACGTCTCTCAGGATTTGAAAACAGGGTATATCGTGGGAGCCACCCCGTATAAGCAGCAGATCGGAGAATTAATTGGTGTTGCGTCCTCGGCCATTGCCATCGGTTTCGTCCTTCAATTGCTAAATGCGGCATGGGGGTATGGATCTGTAGAATTGCCCGCACCTCAGGCTATGCTGATGAAAATGGTAGTAGAAGGCGTCATGGGCGATAATTTACCGTGGATTCTAGTGTTTGCCGGTGCAGCCATCGCCGTATTTGTAGAACTGTTAAGAATTCCGGTTCTGCCTTTTGCCGTTGGCGTTTATCTCCCCATTCATTTGAACGCAGCTATTTTCTGCGGCGGACTGGTTCGCTTGTTTACCGAAAAACGCAAACATGTTTCTCAAGAACAGAAAAAAGAAGAAACCAATAGAGGTCTGTTATACTCTTCCGGTCTGATTGCCGGGGAAGGCCTAATCGGAATTCTGCTTGCTCTGTTTGCGCTCATTCCATTTGGCGGCGCAACACTTGGCGATGCTATTAATATTTCGTCTGTCATCAGCCTGGGGAATATCGGCGGCTTGATTATGTTCGGTCTGTTAATCGCCTCTCTTTGCCTTTTCTCCTTAAAGAGAAAAAGAAAATCAGTCCGGGAGGATTGAGATGAAACACAAAAAACAAGATAACTTTCTCTCCTATATCCCGGAAAAAAACAGCAATTATCAAAGCCACACCAACGAAGAAGGGCGCGTAGTAATTACAGTCCCCCATAAAGGCTTGTTTGATCGGATTGCACAGGTTTTGTTCTTCCAGCCAAAACAAACCTTCTTAAAACTAGATGCCTTGGGAAGCTTTGTTTGGCAGCAAATCGACGGAACCATTACAGTGGAAGAATTGGCGCAAAAAGTAGATCTCAAATTTGGAGAAACTGCCGCGCCATTGTATCATCGGCTGACCCTCTTTTTACAGATTCTCCACAAAAACCAATTCGTTCGATTTCACAAAAATTAATTTACTGACTATCCCCTTCCCGATCAGAAAATTTTCTGTTTGGTGCAAGGGGATTTTTTACGTAATTTTGAACGCCTCTCTAAAGATTGACAAAATGCACAGGGAACTGGAAAACATGTTCCCCTTTTTGTATTCTGAAAATCTTGAATTCTCTTGATTTTTCAGATATATCGTGCTATGATTAATATCCTATAGCAATATATTGTATTAGCAAAAGGAGCTTGTATTGTATGGACGTTAAACAATGGCTGGGAGAAGAAAACCAGCTGGGAATCGACATCTGGCAAAATAAATATTGTCATGAATCAGAGAGCTTTGACGAATGGCTCAATCGCATCAGCGGAAACGACCCTCAGGTGCGCGAGCTGCTCGTCCAAAAAAAGTTTTTATTTGGCGGTCGAATTCTCTCCAACCGCGGTTTGCAGGAATTGGGGAAAAAGGTCAGCTTTAGCAATTGTTACGTTATCACACCGCCAGAAGATAATATTGAAAGTATTTTTGATTGTGCGGCAAAACTCGCCCGCACCTATAGCTATGGCGGTGGCTGCGGAACAGATATTTCCAAGCTCTCCCCCAGAGGGGCTAGAATTAACAATGCTGCCCTGGAAACCAGCGGGGCCGTCTCCTTTATGGAACTTTATTCCCTAGTAACCCAACTAATCGGACAAAATGGAAGAAGGGGCGCGTTAATGCTCTCCATCGACTGTGCGCATCCCGATGTTGAGGAATTTATTGGAATCAAAACAGATCTGAATAAGGTGACAAAAGCAAATATCTCGATTCGAATCAGCAACGAATTTATGGAAGCGGTCAAGAAGAACCAACCCTTTCTGCTGCACTTTATCCGCGAAGAAACGGGACAGGAGATCCGACGAACGGTTGACGCAAGAGAACTGTTCTGGAAAATTGCTCAAACCAATTGGGATTATGCCGAACCGGGCGCTTTGTTTTGGGATCGAATTTGCAGCTGGAATCTGCTGAGCAATCACAGCGAGTTTTCTTACGCCGGTGTAAACCCGTGTGCAGAAGAGCCTCTTCCCGCAGGCGGCAGTTGCCTTTTGGGAAGTATAAATCTTGCGCAGTTTGTCAAAAATCCATTTACCGATCACTCCTCTTTTGATTTTACTTCTTTGAAAGAAACAGTCAAAATTGCTGTAAACGCTTTAAATGATGTGCTCGACGAAGGACTTCCCCTCCACCCACTGGAAGAGCAAAGAAAAAGCGTAACCAATTGGCGACAAATCGGTCTCGGCATTATGGGCTTAGCGGATATGCTCATTCAAATGGGTATCACATATGGGGAACAACAGTCCCTTGCACTTTGCGATAAAATTGGAAAAGTAATGGCAGATACAGCTCTTTCTGAATCAGCAACTCTTGCAAAAAAATTCGGCGCTTTCCCCAAATGCAAGATCGAACAGCTGCTGCAATCCCCCTACTTCCAACATAATGCGTCTGAACAAACAACGGAATTGGTACAAAAATATGGACTTCGCAATTCTCAGATTCTCACCATCGCCCCAACAGGCACACTTTCCACCATGCTTGGAATATCCGGCGGAATAGAACCGGTGTTTGCAAACTATTATCAAAGAAAAACCGAATCCCTTCATGGAACGGACGTATACTACAAAGTATACACCCCAATTGTCGAACAATATATGAAGCAGCATGGAATTTCGGACGACAAAGACCTCCCCGAATATTTTATTACAGCTATGACGCTCGATTACCGTCATCGTATCCAAATGCAGTCGGTCTGGCAAAATCATATTGATGCTTCCATCAGCTCCACTGTCAATGTTCCTAGTCAATTCACTGTAGAGGAAACGGAAGATCTATACCTCTATGCATACGAACAAGGACTCAAGGGCGTGACCATTTTCCGGGATGGCTGTAAGCGTCTGGGAATCCTGACAACTGACTGTGAACCGGCAGCTGCTGTCGGCGATGGTCTTTCACGCGGCGACATCATCCAAGTCAATGACGATGTGGTCGGAAAGAAGCGGAAACTAGTAACCGGCTGTGGCAGTCTGCACTGTATCGCATTATTTGAGCCGCATACAGGAGCACTTCTGGAAACCTACTTGAGTAAAGGCTCTACCGGAGGCTGCAACAACTTTATGATCGGTCTGTCTCGTATGATCTCTATCAGCGCCCGTGGCGGAATTGATATTTATACCATTATAGATCAGCTCAATTCTACCGGCTCCTGTCCATCGTATACGGTGCGCCACGCTACTCGAAACGATACCTCAAAGGGCTCCTGCTGCCCGATGGCTGTCGGAAATGCGTTGCTTGACATGTACCGTGAAGTACAGGAAGAACTGAAACTGCAAAAAGACGAAACCGATTCCACACCTCCCCAAAAACAACCGAAGCCAAAGGCGATTGAACCAGTCGGAGAAGAAAACGTCCTTTGTCCGCAATGCAACGAACTTCTGACTTTTGAGGGTGGCTGCAATATTTGTAAAAACTGCGGTTGGAGCAAATGCTATTAATCTCTCCTCCCCTACCAACCTGACGACAACCACTGATTCATTTCACATCTATAAAGCGTCCCGCAAACAACAGAGATTGAACTGACCCAAGTTGTACAGACAGTACAAAAAAAGCCTACTTGATGTAGCAAATTAAATTTTAAGAAACAAAC
>CAKRVU010000087.1 GCA_934408835.1 uncultured Oscillospiraceae bacterium
ACGCTAAGACTCATGCGAAAAACGATTGTAAATACTGTTAAAGTGGTAAAACCAATTAAAATTCCGCGTGTTAGGATGGTAAAAACAAGACCTCCTGAAAAAATGCTGTCGTTGGCGCTTCGAGGTGGCTTCTTCATGGTATCCTCTTCCGCAGGGTCCAATCCCAGGGCAATAGCCGGAAGACCGTCGGTCACTAAGTTTACCATTAATATCTGCATAGGCAAAAGGGGTACCGGCATTCCCATTAGCATCCCCAAAAACATTGTAACGACTTCTCCAATGTTGCAAGATAGGAGATATCGAATAAACTTGCGGATATTTCCGTAAATCACGCGGCCTTCTTCAATTGCCGCGACCATGGTTGCGAAATTGTCATCCAATAAAATGACGTCCGCCGCCTGTTTTGTAACGTCGCTTCCGGTAATTCCCATAGATACTCCGATATCCGCTTCCTTAATCGCCGGCGCGTCATTTACGCCGTCTCCTGTCATGGCAACGATTTCCCCACGACGTTTCAATGCGCGAACAATTCTCAGCTTATGGCTGGGGGAGACCCTGGCAAATACCGTTGCTTGATGGATCACCTTTTCCAGAGCGGAATCGCTCATAGCGTCCAGCTCGGCTCCTGTAAAACAAAGGTTTCCCTTTCGGTAAATACCGACCTGTTCTCCAATGGCGCAGGCGGTCAATTGGTGATCTCCGGTGATCATCACTGTCCGAACTCCGGCACGGCGACAGACCTGCACTGCCCTTCGCGCTTCTTTGCGTGGCGGATCAATCATCCCACATAATCCTAAAAATACTAGATGGCTGTCTCCTTGACCGCCTTCGCGATAGGCAAAAGCGAGCACCCTCATGCCACTGCTTGCAAGCTGTTTGTTTTTTTCATCAAAATACCCATTCATTTCCGAAAAGGGGCGATTACCTTGTTCTGTCATGCAGCGGTCGCACTGTTTGGAAATTACGTCGTAGGCTCCTTTGAAAAAATAATATTCCCTTCCACCTGGCGTTCGTGCGGAGACAGACATGTATTTTACTGCACTGTCGAAAGGAGTTTCATCATAAACTTGATATTCACTCTGTAAGCTTTGGCGGGTAACTCCACCTTTGGCTGCCATTACCAGCAGGGCAATTTCAGTCGGTTCTCCTATTGTACGATAAAGTCCCGACGCAGTGCTTCGTGTACGGTCGCGGCGCACCTCCTGATTGGGTACTGATATTTTGGCGTTATTACACAACACTGCGGTTTCCAGTAAACGACAAAGGGTAGTTTCATACTTTGCATGAATATGATTACCGTCCCGCAAAAATCCGCCGGCTTGCTGATATCCGTTTCCCTCAACACGATAATTTGCATTTGCCGTTACTACCTCGCGGACTGTCATCTTATTTTCGGTCAGTGTTCCTGTTTTATCAGTGCAAATAATGCTGGCGCAGCCCAATGTTTCCACAGCATGTAATCGGCGCACTAGGGCGTGCCGGCGCACCATTCGTTTTACGGCAAGGGCTAATGCGATTGTCACAATTGCAGGCAATCCTTCCGGTACTGCCGCCACAGCCAACGATACCCCGGTAATGAGCATTTGTAAGAGCGGGTATCCGCGGAAAAGTCCCACTGCAATCACGATCGCAGAAATAAACAGGCATGCTGCTACAATATATTTTCCAAGTTCGTCCAGACGTTTTTGGAGTGGCGTCGGTTCCTCCTGGATTTCTCCCAGCATCCCAGCAATACGACCCATTTGCGTATTCATTCCGGTGGCAACAATGGTAGCGCGCCCATGTCCTTTGACAATAGATGTTCCCATATAAAGCAAATGAGGTTGATTTAAATCATTGGAGGTTCCCTTGCTTGGATCGGGCGCTTTGACGGCCGGAACTGATTCGCCGGTTAAAATAGATTCTTCCGCTTCCAGATGGGAGGCGCTGCACAGAACGGCATCTGCGGGCACTCGATCTCCTGCCTGCACCTCGATTAAGTCGCCCGTTACCAGTTCTACGGCTGGTATTTCACGCAAAGTGCCGTCCCGAAATACCTTTGACGTTGGCGCTGCCATATTTTTGAGTGTTTCTAGCGTCTTTTCGGTTCGATACTCCTGTATAAATCCCAAAATAGCGTTGAGTAAAAGAATTACAGCAATCGAAAGCGCTTCGGCAAACTCACCCATAAACACGGAAATCCCGGTGGAAACCAATAGAATCAGAACTAAAAAATCTTTGAACTGACCGGCAAAAATTTTGGCGGCGCTTACTTGTTTTTCGGATTTTAACCGATTCTCTCCGTCTTGTTTTAACCGTTTCTGCGCTTCTTTGTTGGATAGTCCTTTCGGACATACCAATTCCTCTTTTGGTTTGAAGGAAGGGCGTTCCTTTTCTGTCATATTTCTTTCCTCTGTTTTTGAACTAGAAGCCAGTTTTGGCTGATCCTGCTCAAAAATCCGAAATATTACCGGTTTTTTCACTTTTCATTCCTCCGCTTCTTTTTCATGACAGAATCTCTCATTGTCATGGATATGAGCGGAGGATAGCGGTTATTCCGATAGCGGCGTCTTTTTAAAAACAGAAGTGTTTGGATATTGTATCAAGTTTTCTTTGAAATCAAGACGCAACCCTGTTTTATCTGATGACTTTGGGGTTTGGAACGTTTTTTGAATGAATCGTTTTAAATGGAATGGTTTCTTGCATATAGTATACTGTCTGTTAGCCTTTTGCAGCAACGGATAAGAGACGCGAGAGTATAAGGAGATCTTTATGGAATTAAATCTGACCGGGTTGACCGCCGAAGAAGCCAAGCAGATGCAAAATACATATGGAAAAAATGAAATCAACGCGTCGGCTTCCGGGCGTTTACCGCATAGGATACTGTTGTTTTTCGAAGTGCCTGTAATTTTTCTGTTGCTTTTGGCAGTGTTTTTATGGTTTCTTTTGGGGGATCCGATGAACGCAGTCATCTTGTTAGCGCTCACCGTTTTGGTAGCTGTCATTGTTGGAAGAGAAGACAGACGAATGAAAGACGGCGCACCTTTTTTAGATTTTGAAGCTGATAGTGTTTCTGTCCTGCGCGATGGGGAGCAAACGACCGTTTCTGTCACGGAGCTTCTGCCTGGCGATATTGTGTTTCTTAAAACAGGGGAATCTGTTCCGGCAGACGGTGTGATTTTAAAAGCCGATTGTTTTTATGTAGATGAATCTTCTTTTGTATCTGGGAAAAAGCGTGTTCAAAAAACAGTATTTCCAGATCGTACAAAAAGAAAAATGGATTTGGAAACAGATCACTGTTACGCCGGTACAATGGTGATAGAGGGAAATGCTACCCTGCAAATTTGTAAAATCGGATTGCAGACAAAACTTGGGAAAGCCGTCTCCAAACAGTCGGCGAAGAAACTGATTCGTTTAGCTGTTTCACAACCCATCATTCAAATCATTTGTTTGATTAGCGCTATCGGAATCCTGCTTTTTGGCGCAGTGTTTAGCGTTTACTGCCAAGGGTTTCCTGAAATCCGATGGGAGTTCTGCCTTTTGGCTGCTATTACCGTTGCCATCGCAGTAATTCCGTGGTGGATTCCGCTGGCATTCCATCTTTTCTCTCCCATACGCACACCGAAGAATATGGTGTCAGATTCCGGTTCACAGACTGTGCCTCATGAGAGTTCTTCCTCTGTACCGGTTCTCTGCGTGGATATCGATCGGCTGCCGACTGAACAATTTATTCGCATACAGCAATTGATCGTCAACAATGAAAAAGAGCTGTTTCAGATTGCACGTTATACCTGCGCGAAACCCTCAATTCATCCGATTGAAGACGCTATCGCGACTTATCCTGTTCGTATTTCCGATTGCTCTGCTATACTTTTGAAGAAATACGAAAAGCCGCAGTTAACAGGATATCTTTATGCCATTCGTAATCGGAAACTGTTGGTGCTTCGGGGGGAACCGACCGCTGTTTTAAATGCTTGTCAAATGGAGCAAAGTCGTTGCCGTCAGCTGCTGTTAGAAGCGGGCAAAATGCAAAAACAGGGACAGACTGTGATCGCGTTTGCCAAATCTGTAATACCGTATGATGCTCCCAATCCTGATTCCATTGATGATGTTAGTTTTCATTTTTGCGGTGTCATCGGACTGACTCATCCACTCTTGCAAACGCTACAGGAATCGTTTTGCCAAGGGGAACGTATTTTCTTCCTTTCAGAACAAAATCGGGAGTCTGCTGCAAAACTGCGGAGGGCTATTGGATTTCCGCTTCCGGGACATCGTCCGATTTCAGGGAGTCGGTTACAGCAGATATCGGATGCCGAGTTAGATAGAATCCTGCGCGTTTCCTGTGCGTTTGACCAGCTTCGAACACAGGACAAGAAACGCATTTTGCAACTATTGGCTAACAGAGGCGAACAGGTTACAACAATGGAAAATAAGTCAGGGAAGCTGGAAATCGTCGCAATGGACAAGGATCAGACTCCATCGAATGGTAAAAAAGAAGCAATTTCCGTAAATCCCATTTCCCATTTTTATTTGTCAAGACGTCTTCAGGAAGTGTACAAAGAGTATCAAAGACGAATTCCGTATTTGCTAAGCATGCAGATTCCTATTATAATCGGGGCGTTGCTGCCGTGTATTTTGAAAATTTCTCCGGAAGACGCCTACTTTTTTCCAACTCAAATTTTACTATTGCAATTTCTTGTACTTTTCGCTATCTCGGTGTTGTCTGTCCCAGTTCCAACAAAATTTGTTCGATTTTTTTCCGAATCCAAATTTGACGTGCACCATTTTCGGAATATTTTTACGGGAATTTTAACAGGTGGAATTCTATCGGTTTCCTCTTCTGTTTGTTATCTTACAGGGCTACATTATGGTACTTTTGTAGAAAATTCCAGAAGCATGGGAATGTTTCTTCTAATCTTCTCCAACTTTCTTTTATTACAACTGACTCGTTATCCCATCTTAGATGTTAAGCGAACTTTTCGTAACATATTGATTGATAAACCGCTTCTTAAATTTCAGATTTTTACTTTGACTGTATTGATTGTACTTTTTTTGACGCCTTGTGGAATTCTTTTTTCTTTTGCTTCTCTTTCCGGTATACAAATATTTCTTTGTTTATTATTGTCTTTCATATCGGTTTTTTGGTTTGCGTTGCAGCAAAATAACTTATTCAAACGTAAAAATTGCAATAGATCAATGAAATCAATTCAAAGATAAGTTTGTTTGATATACTGCATCGTTTAATTGTTTTCATTTATGGATTAACATTCAGCGGATTAAAAAGGTGTGAGCGTAATTACAGCGGACTAAGGCGGTGGGATTGCTCCATATCGACGTTTAGATGACAATCAAAAACGCAGAATGTTAAAAAACACTCTGCGCTTTTGGCGTTAGGTATTCTCTTTTTTAATTTTAAAGAAGAAACGCAGGAAGGGAGTAAGGAGTTTGGGGCTCTTAACAACGACAATTTTCATAAGAAAACCTCCATTTAATTGCAAAACAGCAATAATAATCCAAGAACGATTAGAACTACGGCTGCAAGAATGGCAAGCACCTTCATGGGAATGAGGGTTATAATCAATAAGCAGCAACCACAGCCGATTGCTATGATACAAGGCTTCCGGGAATTCCGTCGTTTCATCCTTATCGCTCCTGTTTTTCTATTTACAGTTTTATTATACGTCGCAGATCACCAAGGGGTGCATATCCACCTATTATTTTGAATAGAGATAAACTGTAAAGAGGTGAGAATATGGAGGAAGAATATTATCAGGATGAACAGATGACCGAGGCTATCCAGAATAATGAGACGGAGAGGTTTAGAGAAGAGGACTTCCAAGAGCCTACGACAACCGGGAAACCGGCGGAAAACATCTTATCTCGTGTGT
>CAKRVU010000088.1 GCA_934408835.1 uncultured Oscillospiraceae bacterium
GTGGTGGAGGATTACAAGAGGGCACTTCCCGGTTCAAAGGTATATGTTTACGACAATAATTCCTCTGACGGAACGGCAGAAATTGCAAAGCAGCATGGCGCAATTGTCAAACACGAACCGAGGCAGGGGAAAGGCAACGTGTGCCGACAGATGTTTCGAGATATTGAGGCGGACTGCTACCTCATGGTCGACGGTGACGATACATATGATGAAACAAAAGCTGTCGAGATGTGTCTACCTATTTTGAATGGCGAAGCCGATATGACAGTCGGTGATCGACTATCTAATGGCTCATATGCCGAAGAAAACAAGCGAGCATTTCACGGATTCGGTAACAATCTCGTGCGCTTCATGATTAAGTGGATCTATGGATACACCTTTGATGACGTTATGACTGGCTACAGAGCTATGAGCAGGTCGTTTGTTAAAACATTTCCCGTACTCAGCGAAGGGTTTCAGATCGAGACCGAGCTCTCCATCCATGCCGTAGATAGGCGTTGGCGCATTAAAGATATTCCAATCTGCTACCGGGACAGACCCGAAGGTTCCGAATCCAAACTTAACACCATCAGCGATGGCATTAAGGTGATTCGCATGATTGGCGTATTATTTAAAGAATATAAGCCGCTTAAATTATTTGGATTAATTTCCCTAGTTTTAATTGCACTCGGACTGCTCTTGGGAGTGTCGGTAATCAACGATTTTCTAGCAACTGGCCTGGTCAAAAGATTCCCCACTGCAATTTTAGCTGTTGCGCTTGTGTTCCTTGGCTGTCTTAGCATCACAACGGGATTTATTCTTGATTCGATAGCTAAAAATGAAAGGAAGAGTTGGGAGATTCAAGTCTATCAATTTCATTAGTTGGAAGAATTGACAGATGAATCTCGCTCGTCAACCGAAACATACTGAAATGAAAAAACGTGATTTTCACATAGATTTGATAAAAGCAACTGCTGTTATCCTTGTTCTTTTATGCCACTCTAGTGATAAGATTTTTCATTTATCAAGCATTGATCTTCATAATGCCTCAATTTTTTCATTCTTCTTTACTCTCGGAAGATTAGGGGTACCTTTATTCTTGTTTTCTACAGGAGCCCTTTTATTAAATCGAGATTATTCAAATGCTGATACAGTCATCTCTTTTTACAAAAGAAAACTCCCTCCACTTTTAAGAATCACATGGGTATGGACAACCGTATTCATAATTCACGCCATAAGGATTGGTGTTGGGTTTTCTCTATACGAACTAATTCGGGTTTATCTTTTAATAGAACCATGTCCTGTCTCAGTACTTTGGTATTTACCGATGATTATTGGTTTATATCTATTTATCCCTTTGATAGGGCCAGCTTTAAAAGTCGCGGATAGTCGAGTAATTAAGCTATGCTTATCTGTTACTATCTTCTATCAATTCATCCTGAACATAATCCCTGACATTAATTCTAATGATTTAGCAATTAATTTATGGTTTAGCGGAGGAATGTTTGGTACCTATCTGATCCTTGGGTATGAAATTTATCACAGAGAGCTACTGCAGAGTATTAAAACATCTAAACTAATCTTAGTGTCTGTGATTTGTATTTGCTTGTTGTCCTCATTTAATGCATTATCATTAATCAATTCAAGCGAGTATTCTGTTTGGTATTCAGATCCCTTGCTCTTAACTGCATCTTGTATGATTTTTGAACTTGCATTAAGGGTTAAAAGAATAAAGGCAATTAAGGCCGTGACTTTTCTATCAAATAATAGCCTTGGTATCTATGTATCCCATATGGTATTTCTAAATTTGTCTGAAGTTTTCCTACTCTGGAATCAAGTACCAAATTACGAAGTGCAGGTATTGATATGGATAGCAATTACTCTTGCTGGGTCCTCAATGCTGATAATCGGTCTAAATAGACTCTCACCAAAATTAAGTAGGTTTATTTTTAACATATAGGACTGTCAAGTAATAATCGATAGCCTCGCGGTACAGACCGTTTGTACGCTAGAGCACAGCCGGGTATCGCGAAACAGCACCGTCGTTATTGCGCTTGGGCTCCCGGGGCCGAAAAGAGCCCCAGGAGCTTGTTTAATACTGGCGGTCCACCCCGCGGCACTGCCGCATGTTGGCCTCGAAAATGTCGATAGTGTCGAGAAAGTTGGTGTAGCGTCCAAACCGAAGCGAGACGGCCCGGCACCCGGAAACCTGGCATACGGTTGAATCCTCTGCCGTATCGACCCTATACGCAAGCTCAAGGTCGGACTCAATCATCTTCCTGGCCTCCCAATGTCGACCCAGGTCGTGTCATGTACGATCCTGCCATAATCGCGTCCTCATGGAACCCTCCTCCGATCCCAGAGCATCAGGAAAAGTAGCGCATAAGTCATCTCATCGGATATCCCCTCGACGTTCAACCGGGAGACACCCTGCTCCTTCGTGGCCTCCAGCACGTCCCGGACGCTGACCTTCGAGACGTGAACGGGCAAACGGGCTCTGCGGCAGCCCGGTTGCCCACCTCAGCCTCAGAACCTCCCTAGCCCTGACCTTTCTCGCCATATGGGACCTCCTCGTTCGCTAGACTACATGACAGTCCAATCGTAACGGGGCATGCGGCTGGTCGTTAAATGGCATTACCGAACGGCAATATTCTGCCAGATGACCAGTGAATGTCGATACACAATATAGGTGGTGTCGAAAGGGCCTAGGACTCACCCGGTGCCGCTTTCTTATTGATATTCACTAAGTAGTGGTCCGATTAATCGGTGGGAAATAATCCAATAATTGAGCAGTTTAGGCGACTGAGAAAACGATGTCCCCGGGAACCGAAAGGGACCTCGGGGACGTCTGTTTAACCGCGAGAAGGAATCATCGAAACGAAAGATTCAAATGAAATTGGAAACTTACATAAATCAAATCGTTATTAAATAGCCATGAAATTCAACAGTTAATAGAGTTGATAAATGTAATAATCACCAAATTTCTTTCTATATCTAAAATGACAGCTTTCTGTCTGATAAGAATCAGAAAGAGGTCCTTCATTAAGGATGAAATCAACATTTAGCTGCTTCAATGTTTCTAAATTTAGATGGATATCAACCACATCAACTTGAACGAGCTCGAAGGATGATTTTTCAGTCGTTAAATCAACGTGAATATGGGCATATCTATTCCAAACATCTGATTTTTCACCGTAGGGATCAAGTGTCTTCCATAAATCATAATTAGGATAAATGTTAGTTGAAGACAAATTGGGGACACCCGCAAACAACGTGATATTTGATTTCCAACCAACAGAAGCAATCCATCGTGAATCAGGATTATCGTTGGAAAGGCTTCTCATATATGACACTAAGGAATTATCTTGAACACAAGCTATCCCCTGTTGAACTGGATTCACAAAAGCACCTATGAATGCGCAGAGGATAATTATTATCGCAAATTGGATACCCGAACTATTTATTACAAATACCAAAAGTGCAGCCAATGAAAAAAGTGCGACAAAGAGAGCCACTGCGAACGACAAAACGTTCTCTTCAACTAAATATGTAACACCAAACGAAGTCAAAAAAACAAAAGCAATTATTAGCAAATTGCTAGTTCGTTTAACATCTATCAACGTTACACATCTGAAAACCAGTATTAAATTAGCCAATGAAAGGACTACAAGGGCTCTTTCAGGAATTGACTTACCCAGAAGCGTAATTTGAGCGAGGGTATAAGGCAGGCCGATAAAACAATAAATCGAAAGAATAAAGACGTAGACAAATATAGTTCTACAAAGAGGATCCTTCCTTGCTGAAGAATTGAACAGAAATAGTAAAATCCCCAATGGAAAAAAATCATAAAAAGTTGTCAAATTATCGGGTAATCCAGTTGAGAGTCCAGAATTAAAATTACTGGGTAGAAATGGCAATAACGTTGAAATAGGATATCTGAAAGCAGTCAAAAATTGACCACCTCCAGTGCTGATTCGACTACCGGGATAGACCGTTGAAAGCTCAGCACTTATTGCATTTTCCGACATAATAATCACGCGAATCAGAAGCAAGGCCGTTGCAACGACTGCCATGGTAATTAAAACAATATTCGAGCGAGAATTAAATACATAACTGCTCTTATTTTTAATAAACAAGCCAATTAAAATCGCAGCTAACAGATATAGCAGCGGTATCATCCATGCGGGATACATAGACAAAATGAAACAACCTGCAAATTGCGATATTAAAATAGTGCACAGCACCTTTTTTGTCGAAAAAGCATGAGAGAAAAAGTAATTAAATCCTAAAATTAAAATATTAAAGGAAACGAGCATTTCGACAAAGTTGTTGATACTAAACCACCAGGAGACAACGGGCGAAAAAGCAACAAGCAGAGCGAAAAATACCGCATTATGTTTCTTGTTTTCAAATAGTAGTAAACCTAAATCAAACGAGGTTAATCCCAAAAAAATCAGACGGCTATACCAATAGAAAGAAAGACCTCGGGAGAGGCCGAATACTAGATAGCCAATCTGGAACGGACGAAAAATCATAGAAAGATCCAGAACGGGCTGTCCATATAGGATGAACATATCTGTATTACAACCACGGAGTACAGATCCTATGTATGGCAAAAGACCCGTTGAATCGTTAAATTGAGCAAAGGTCATTCCCGTGAACAGAGCCCATTCATCAGTACGGCACTCACGAGGAACTCCAAAGAGAAGACCATCATTTACCGAATCTGGCAGCGAATTAACCCACATACCAATGGATGAACCCGAGACATTGCACAATACCAGTAATAACAATATAAGAACTGCCAACGCATAACGGTATGTGAATACAAAAGATGCAAGAGCTGTATAAAAATTAGAAAACCTAGTTGAAAAATATACTGCGATTGAAATAAATACAGCGTCAACAACCACTGCTTTTAAAAAGAAAGAGCTGTAGAGAACCGAATGCAGTGCAGAAAGCTCTCGAAATAGAAGACTGCCGATTGAATAATCAAAGAAAGCAAGACTCCTATAAAGTAAAACAAGAAATAGCGCTATGAAACCAAATAGAATCGAAAATAAGACATTTTTTCTCGAAGCGGTTACTTCAATTTCCATATATACCTTTCATTAAAAAGCAATGTGACTCAAAAGAGTCACATTGCTCATACAATAAATTACTTTGCAAGTAGTTTCATCTTTAAAAAACCCTTCCTGTTGCTTGATCCATATAAATTAAAAAAGCTCCAAGAGTGTTTCTGAATCTCGAGTTCATAATATTTGCCGGAAACAAGTTTATTTGCCAAGGACTTCTTAATCGTTGAATCGGTTAACGTCGAAATGTTCCAGATTGAATAATCCAAAGCCCAATTGAGGAAACTTCTTTCAAGAAGCTCATATTTATTGATTTCCTTTAAATCACGCTTAATACGACAAATTGCCTCATAAAAGCACTCGGGATTTTTGTTGCGCGAGTTTGATACCGACCCCTTCCTAGTTGAACGATGTTTAATTAACACATCTTCAACCACTGCAAGAGATGAGGCGCGATATAGAAGTCCGTATACGAATACACCATCTTCGCTATTCTCAAGATCAGGCGGAAACTCGAGTCCCGAATTCTTAATTAACGAAGTCTTATACAGACGATCCCAGGGCCAACCCATAAAAGCCTCAAACAACCACTGTGAAGCGTCTTCAACAGTGAACAGATCTTTGTTAGGAAGCTTAACGAGTTTGAGAGCCCACGGGGTAGGAATGCAATCGTACGTCTCGCCATTAAACTCACAGCTACTGCACGCAACAATATCTGCTTTGGTTTTTTGAGCACGTTCATAGAGCTTGCCAAACATATCAAACGCAAAGATATCGTCCGAATCCAAAATAAGCGTATAG
>CAKRVU010000089.1 GCA_934408835.1 uncultured Oscillospiraceae bacterium
CGCCAACCGTGCCCTGATGGGCGCCAACATGCAGCGGCAGGCTGTGCCGTTATTGAAAACCGAAGCGCCGGTAGTCGCCACCGGAATGGAATATAAAGCCGCGGTGGATTCCGGGGTTACAGTGGTATCAGAGGTCGACGGCGTTGTTTCTTATGTCTCGGGAGACCGCATTGTCATTACCGATAATAGTAGGCAAGATCATTCTTATAAACTTATCAAGTTTTTGCGTTCCAACCAGAGCACCTGTTTCAACCAACGCCCAATTGTCAAACGCGGCGAACATGTTGTGAAAGGACAGGTGATCGCGGACGGACCGGCAACCGATCAGGGTGAAATCAGCCTTGGTAAAAACGCATTGATCGGTTTTATGACCTGGGAAGGGTATAACTATGAGGACGCCGTTTTAATCAACGAGAAGATGGTGCGGGACGACGTCTATACGTCAATTCACATTGAAGAATATGAGGTAGAAGCGCGGGATACCAAACTGGGAGCAGAGGAGATCACTCGCGAAATCCCGAATGTTGGTGAAGACGCGCTGAAGGATTTGGATGAACGCGGAATTATTCGCGTAGGAGCCGAAGTGCGGGCAGGCGATATTTTAGTAGGAAAGGTCACTCCGAAAGGGGAAACCGAGCTTACGGCGGAAGAGCGACTGCTGCGCGCCATCTTTGGAGAAAAGGCACGGGAGGTGCGCGATACTTCCCTGCGGGTTCCGCATGGCGAATACGGGATCATTCAGGATATCAAAGTCTTCACCCGCGAAAATTCGGATGAACTTTCCCCCGGTGTCAATATGGTTGTCCGCTGTTATATCATTCAGAAGCGGAAAATCAGCGTAGGAGATAAAATGGCGGGGCGCCATGGAAACAAGGGTGTTGTTTCCCGCATTCTTCCGCAGGAGGATATGCCCTTTTTGCCGGACGGTCGACCGCTCGATATCGTTTTAAATCCGCTGGGCGTTCCTTCTCGTATGAACATAGGACAGGTATTGGAGGTTCATTTGGGAATGGCCGCCAAAACCCTCGGCTGGAAGACGATGACACCGGTGTTTGACGGCGCTCACGAATCGGATATACGCGACGCGCTTCGTGAAGCCGGTCTGCGGGAGGACGGAAAGACTGTTTTGTACGACGGGCGGACAGGAGAGCCGTTTGATAATCCGGTCACCGTTGGATATATGTACTTCTTAAAGCTCCATCATCTGGTAGATGATAAAATTCATGCCCGTTCCACAGGACCGTATTCTTTGGTTACACAGCAGCCGCTGGGAGGAAAAGCCCAGTTTGGCGGACAGAGATTTGGAGAGATGGAGGTCTGGGCGCTTGAAGCTTATGGAGCCGCTTATACCTTACAGGAAATCCTGACGGTGAAATCGGACGACACCGGCGGCCGCGTCAAGACGTATGAAGCAATTGTCAAGGGACAGAACGTGCCGAAGCCGGGCGCTCCGGAGGCGTTCCGCGTTTTGATGAAGGAACTGCAGTCGCTGGCGTTGGATATTCGGGTTTTGGATCGCGATAATCAGGAAATTGATTTGAAAATGTCGCTGGACGATGATGATATTGGATTGCAGCCTCCGGTAGACGATGAAGCGTTTTCTGATGTGGAAGTGGAGCACGATTTTGAAGGCTTCGCCATTGACGACGCAGATGAGGACGAATTTGATTTTTCACTGGAAGCTGAAGAGGAAGAGCCAGAGGCTACCGAAGAATAAGGAGGACGCAATGGAGTTTAATGTTTTTAATTCAATCAAAATTGGATTGGCGTCGCCTGACCATATTCGCGCATGGTCGCATGGTGAAGTAAAGAAACCGGAAACGATTAATTATCGGACGCTGAAACCGGAGCGGGACGGGCTCTTTTGTGAACGGATTTTTGGACCTCAAAAGGACTGGGAGTGTCACTGCGGGAAGTATAAAAGACTCCGCTATAAAGGAAAAATCTGCGAAAAATGCGGCGTTGAAGTAACTCGTGCCAAGGTGCGCCGGGAGCGCATGGGTCACATTGAGCTGGCGGCGCCGGTATCCCACATTTGGTATTTTAAGGGCATCCCCTCCCGTATGGGTCTTTTGCTGGATATTTCTCCGCGTCGGTTGGAGGAAGTCCTGTACTTTGCCAAATATATCGTTGTGGATCCGGGAGAGACAGTGCTCGAAAAAGGGCAAATTCTGACCGAGCGCGAATATAGCGATATGTACGAAAAGTATGAAGATGATTTTCGTGCCGGAATGGGCGCTGAGGCGATCAAGGAGCTGCTATCTGAAATTGACCTCGAAAAGATGGTTGAGGATTTGCGGCATGACATTGAGAATGCCAGCGGTCAAAAACGGATGAAAGCTATCCGCCGGCTAGAGGTTGTGGAAGCGTTTTTGCAGTCCGGCAACCGTCCTGAATGGATGATTTTGGATGTTGTTCCGGTGATCCCGCCTGATATCCGCCCTATGGTGCAGCTGGACGGCGGTCGTTTTGCCACATCCGATTTAAACGATCTGTACCGAAGGGTGATCAACCGCAACAACCGTTTAAAACGACTGTTAGAGCTGAACGCTCCTGATATTATTGTGCGGAATGAAAAGCGGATGCTTCAAGAAGCTGTCGACGCTCTGATTGATAATGGACGTCGCGGACGCCCAGTCACCGGACCGAACAACCGCGCGTTAAAATCCCTTTCCGATATGCTCAAGGGAAAACAAGGACGCTTCCGTCAGAATCTGTTGGGAAAACGTGTGGACTATTCCGGGCGGTCGGTTATCGTGGTAGGTCCGGAGCTGAAAATGTATCAGTGCGGACTTCCGAAAGAAATGGCACTGGAGCTTTTTAAACCCTTTGTAATGAAGCGACTGGTGGAAACCGGGACGGCGAACAATATTAAGAGCGCCCGCAAGATGGTGGAACGCGCTAAAGAAGTCGTTTGGGACGCGCTGGAGACGGTCATTCAGGGGCACCCGGTTCTTTTGAACCGTGCGCCGACGCTGCACCGGTTGGGTATTCAGGCGTTTGAACCGGTTTTGGTAGAAGGAAAGGCGCTAAAGCTTCACCCGTTGGCTTGTACCGCTTATAACGCCGACTTCGACGGCGACCAGATGGCTGTACACGTTCCTCTTTCGGTGGAGGCGCAGGCGGAGGCGCGCTTTTTGATGCTTGCCGCCAACAATCTGCTCAAACCTTCGGACGGTCGTCCTGTTGCTGTGCCAACTCAGGATATGGTATTGGGTTCTTATTATCTGACGCTGAAAAAAGAAGGCGATCTGGGCGAGGGCAAATGCTTCCGCGATTGCAACGAAGCCATTATGGCTTATCATGAGGGCGCTGTGACCTTGCATGCTCCGATTCGCGTTCGCATTTCTCGCGATATCGGCGAAAAGACGATTTCCCGACTGGTTGATACAACTGTTGGGCGGATTATCTTTAATCAGCCAATCCCACAGGATTTGGGTTATGTCGATCGTTCTGATCCGGTAAAACAGTTTGATTTTGAAATTGATTTTAAAGTGGGTAAGAAACAGCTGGGCGAAATTGTCAGCCGTTGTATCACCCGCTATGGTGTTGCGACCACTTCCGAAGTGCTTGACCGAATCAAGGCGCAGGGTTTTAAATATTCGACCAAGGGCGCCATTACGGTTGCAGTTTGCGACGCCGCTATCCCGCCTCAGAAGAAACAGTATCTGGAAGAGGCAGAACAACAGATTGGGCGAATTACAGCTCAATATCGGCGCGGTCTGATTTCCAATCAGGAGCGGTACCATCTAGTGATTGATACTTGGGACAAGACAACCAAGCGGGTATCCGACGCACTGACAGATAATTTGGACGAGTACAACCCCATCTATATGATGGCGGATTCCGGAGCTCGTGGCTCGATCAATCAGATTCGTCAGTTGGCCGGAATGCGTGGATTGATTGCCAATACCTCCGGTTCTACCATTGAAATCCCCATTAAGGCGAACTACCGGGAAGGCTTAAATATTTTGGAATACTTTATTTCTTCCCGCGGTGCGCGGAAGGGACTTGCCGACACGGCGCTTCGTACGGCGGACTCCGGATACCTGACCCGCCGACTGGTCGATGTTGCGCAGGAGGTCATTATCCGTCAGCATGATTGTGGCGCTGAGCACGGAATCGAAGTATATGAAATCCGTGAAGGCAACGAAGTGATTGAGCCGCTGTGGGAACGTTTGGTTGGACGTTATCTGGTGGAAGATCTGTATCACCCGGAGACCGGGGAGCTTTTGATGTCTTCTGATCAAATGATGAGCGAGGCGGACGCGCACAGGATTGTTGACGCAGGAGTCCAACGGACGAACATCCGTTCCATCCTCACTTGCGAGTCTGAAATCGGTATTTGCGCCAAGTGCTATGGCGCGAACCTGGCAAGGGGAGACACCGTCGCTATCGGAGAGGCTGTCGGAACCATTGCGGCTCAGTCTATTGGAGAGCCTGGAACACAGCTGACCATGCGTACCTTCCATACCGGCGGTATCGCGTCTGCCGAGGACATTACGCAGGGTCTTCCCCGTGTGGAAGAGTTGTTTGAAGGACGTCGTCCGAAAAACACCGCAATCATCAGTCAAATTGCAGGTAAGGTGCGGATAGAGGAAATTCAGCGCACACGCCATATTTTTGCCACCAACGACAAGGGCGAAGAAAAGGAGTACGATATTCCTTATGGATTTCGGATCCGTGTGGAAGAGGGACAGGAGATTCCGGCAGGCGAACCGCTTACGGAAGGCTCTGTGAACCCGCATGATGTTCTTGCTGTCAAGGGAGAACAGGCTGTACAGAATTATTTGATTTCTGAAGTGCAGAAAACGTACCGTATCCAAGGTGTTGATATCAATGATAAACACAGTGAGGTAATCGTCCGGCAGATGAAGCTGATTGAACCGGGCGACAGCGGACTGATGCCGGGAACAGTGTTGGAACGGAGCGAGGTGTTCGCTTTGTTGCAGCGTCTGCGGAAAGAAGAGGCGGAAGGCAAAACCGTTGCGATGCCCGTCTTTGAGCCGGTCTTATTGGGTATTACCAAGGCCTCTTTGGCAACCGAAAGCTTTTTGTCGGCAGCCTCCTTCCAAGAAACCACCCGTGTGCTTACAGATGCCGCTATCAAAGGGAAGGTCGATCCACTGCTCGGCTTGAAGGAAAATGTCATTATCGGTAAACTGATTCCGGCTGGTACCGGCGTTCCTTGCTATCAATCGGTGCAGGTGGAACAGGTCGAAAAAAATTCTCTTGACAAACCGTTGGGATAAGTATTATAATAAAGTTATGTGTTTGGCGGAATGGCATGTCATACCGCCAATTACTATTGTTTTTTGGTGTTCTCACAGAGCTTCTGTGTCAACATAAATTCTGAGGGGATTCCCTCACAAATTTATCAAGGAGGTGCCATATGCCAACCTTTAACCAGCTTGTTCGCAAGGGCAGAGAGGAGAAAACCAGCAAGTCGAATTCCCCGGCGCTCGGAAAACGCTTTAATTCGATGAAGAAGGTTTCTATCTCGCAGAATTCTCCCCAAAAGAGAGGCGTTTGTACAGCGGTTCGTACTATGACCCCGAAAAAACCAAACTCCGCTCTTCGTAAGGTCGCGAGGGTTCGTCTGTCTAACGGAATTGAGGTAACGTCTTATATTCCGGGCGAGGGTCATAATTTGCAGGAACATAGCGTTGTTCTCATTCGCGGTGGTCGTGTCAAGGATCTTCCGGGTACACGTTACCATATTATCCGCGGAACGCTTGACTCTCAGGGAGTTGCGGATAGAAAACAGGCTCGTTCCAAATATGGGGCAAAACGTCCGAAAGCTGGAAAGTAAGACCGTCCGAAAAGGTTGCCAATAAGGCTCATATGACT
>CAKRVU010000090.1 GCA_934408835.1 uncultured Oscillospiraceae bacterium
TGCTGCCCATCAATCAATAACGTAGCAAGAGCGTCCTCGACCTGGCGCCTGATCTCCTTCCGAAGATCCCTCGCGCCATACTTACCATCTTTGATGTTTTCAATTAAATGGGTTGTAGCCTTATCGTCAAAGGTGAGGGTGATTCCACGCTCGGTCAAGGCTTGAGCCAGCTCTTCGAGCATTAACGCGGCAATTTTTTGCAGATCTTCCGCTTCCAACTTCCGAAAAACAACAATTTCATCCACACGACTTAAAAACTCCGGTCTCAAGAAGGAAGATAGCCCCTTCCGAGCCTTTTCCCCTTCCAATGCCGATTCCGATTTATTAAATCCGACAATCCCTGCTTTATCGCCCGAGCCTGCATTAGACGTCATAACAATAACTGTATTTTCAAAGTTAACCGTCCGACCATGAGAATCCGTGATTTTTCCTTCGTCCAAAATTTGCAGCAAAAGATTCATAACATCTGGATGCGCCTTCTCTATTTCGTCAAACAAGACCACAGAATAAGGACGACGGCGCACCTTTTCGGTCAATTGACCCGCGTCGTCATAGCCAACGTATCCCGGAGGGGAACCTACCAATCTGGACACAGCATGTTTTTCCATATATTCGGACATATCCAGACGAATCAACGGTTCCACTCCATCAAACAAAGCTTCTGCTAACACTTTAACCAATTCCGTTTTTCCAACGCCCGTCGGTCCTACAAAGATAAAGGAAGCTGGACGCCGACGTTTGGAAAGCTGAACGCGGCGTCTGCGCACCGCCGTTGCAACGGCTTTGACAGCTTCATCCTGCCCAATCACGCGCTCTTTTAATTTGTCTTCCAAATTTCTCAGTTTTTGCAAATCACTCTGTTCGATTTTTGCCGCCGGAATTCCTGTCCACAGTTCAATCACCCGCGCGAGATCATCTGAACTCACATAAATCTGCATTACCTTCGGCTCAAGCTCCTGTAGCCGCTCCTTTACCCGACTGATTTCACTCTTAATATTGGCAAGCTCCTGATAATCCGGCTCTTCCGATTCTATCGAAAGTTCCTCCTCCTGCTCCGTTAACTGTTTCAAAATACGATTTTGTTTCTCATATTCAGTCAGTTCCGGACTAGCAAGAGAACAACACGCAGCCGCTTCATCCAATAAGTCAATGGCTTTATCAGGCAAAAAGCGGTCGGTAATATAACGCTCAGAGAGAGTTGCTGCCTCATATACAATCGCGTCGGTGATTCGCACCTTGTGGTGCGCCTCGTAATATCCGCGAATTCCCTTTAAAATTTCAATGGTATCTGAAATGCTCGGCTCATTCACAGTAACAGGTTGAAAACGTCGTTCCAAAGCGGAATCGGTTTCAATATATTTCCGATATTCATCAAAAGTGGTAGCGCCAATCAATTGGATTTCACCGCGAGATAAAGCGGGCTTTAAAATATTGGCAGCGCTCATGGAGCCTTCTGAATCTCCCGTTCCAATCAAAGTATGAATTTCATCAATAAACAGAATGATATTGCCTGCTTTACGCACCTCGGAAATCAATCCCTTAACACGGCTTTCAAATTGCCCGCGAAACTGCGTCCCAGCAACCAGCGCCGTCATATCTAACAGATACAACTCTTTATCCGCCAATCTCAGAGGCGCTTTCCCTTCTGCGATGCGCTGTGCAATTCCCTCTGCAATCGCTGTCTTACCAACGCCTGGTTCTCCTATCAGACAGGGATTATTTTTAGTTCGGCGAGACAAGATTTGAATGACGCGATAAATTTCACGTTCACGTCCAATAATAGAATCAAGCTCCCCGTTCCTAGCGCGTTCCGTTAGGTTGATTCCAAAAGCCGAAAGATACTTCAGCTTATTTTTCTCCTTTTTCTTCTTTTCGTTCCCAGGCTTTGCAGAATTTGCCGACTGGTTTGCCGTCTCTGGCGCGTGATATAAATTTTCATTTCCCTCAGGAGTTTCCATTTCCCCTTTTCCGGGCGCCAACAAACCTCCTAAAAAGGGGTTCAAAGTCTCAGCGCCTCCCGGTTGAAAATCTTCACCGTCAAACAAATTCATCAATTGTTCGTTCATCATATTGATATCATCGTCGGTAATGCCCATTTTTTCGGCCATTTCCTCTACCTGAGGAATGTGAAGTTCCTTTGCACAAGTTAAACAAAGTCCCTCTTGAACCATTTTACCATTGACCTCACGGGCAACAAATACAATTGCCATTCTTTTCTTACATCTAGAACAGAGCATAATTGTTTCCTTTCCATTTTTGCAATCGGAAGAATCCAAAAAGATTTACATAGTTAGTATGCCGTAAAACAAACATTTTTGCAAGCGCATTTTGTAAAATAATTTACCTAAAACAACAATAACGGATTAAACCGATAAAACAAAATAAACAGACTGGTTTGTTCTACGATTTCAGTATTCAACCAAGAAAGAGTATCTCCTGTACAGAAAATCACTAAATACACAACCATTGCAATCAATAAATTAAATAAAAAAGCTTCGAAAACACCCAGCAGTCCTCCCATTAACCCATTAATTAGATGGATTACCGGAATATGCCAGACCACGCCGGCAGCACGGTAAATAAAATGAAATATCAATTTACACAAGAAAAAGATCAAAAAAAACAAAAAGAAGGATAAAATGGAGACGATTACAGGCGTAACAATCTGATTTGTGACGACAGTAACGGCGCCATCCACGTTTTGAGAACTTAAATAAGTCTGCGCTGCGTCCATAATGTTTTTCCCTTCCAAAAGGGAATGGGAAAAATAATTGGGAATCTTATCGTTGATTTCCTGAATCACCGTATCCATTGTTCCCTGCGCAAGAGCTGCGGTAAATTTTTCTGTCAAATGACTCACAACTACCGGGCGAATCCAATGTTCAAAAATCCAATCCGCCAACGCACTGCTCGCCATACTTGCCACAAACAAAGAAACCAAATAACTAATCAATCGTAAAACGGTATGTAAAAACCCCCTCCGGTAAGCAAAATACACCGTTACAATAAACGTAAATATAACAATAGCGTCCAGTATAATAGCCGACATTCCATTCTCCTTACTCTAATGCAAATCGGTTTAAGGTGGTTGTGTTGACAGAATATCCACTGGAGCCTCCGCAAATGACGTCGTTAACACTTTCTTGATGATCAAGCTCCCTCGTTTGTTCCAAACTCATATCATAACAAATAATCTTGTCGTCATAAAGCGCCGTCACATGCTTCCCGTCGCTGTCAATCCTGCGAATTCGTTCCGAGCTGCTTGATGACCCTACTACAGACGCATTCGCGTCATAAACTACCATTGTCGAAGTCGATTTGACTTCCTCACCAAACAGCAGCACCGTATAATAATCCGAGGCTGCAACAACCTGTTTCAAAGATTGAGTAAACGGAACCGCATAAAGTTGGCTGCCGTTCTTATCGAGCAATACCAACTGATTGTCACAAACCACCTGAGTGCGATTGTCCATTACATTGACCGCTACCGGCAAAGAACCGGTGATGGTAGACTGATATTGCTCCTTCTCTTTGGAAAAATCAAGACCGTATACAGTAGTAGTGGTAAATCCATCGCTGACCCCAACTGCGGCAACCACACATCCGTCCCCGGAGTCGACAAAGTCAAACGCGGTAATATAATTATCCGCCAAATACCATTTGAAAATCTCATCCCCGTTTTTATCATACACAGTAAGCCGGCAGCTATAGCGATCATCCTCCGACACAATCACAATGTTTCCGTTTTCAGCAATTTTCCCCATAATAATATCATTCGAACTGCTTTTTGTCAACAAAGTACCGCTGCTGCTTTCAACGCGGAAGTTTACTCCACCCATATCGTAAAGCAGCACTTTATCGGAAGAACAGGAAATCGCCGGACTAAAATCGCCGTGGCTGATCTTCCTGAGCAGATTGCCCTGTTTATTGTAAAACAAAAGCTCTTTATCAGTTAGAATGACTGTCTGGCTGCCCATCATTTCATTTTGAAGAATCAGATCTCCGCTCAGCTTGACCGGGAAATTGCCGCCCCCTTCTTCGGAGGAAATGGATAGTTTCGTCACTCCATAATAACCCAAAACAAGCAAAAGACCGATTCCCAAAACCACCAGAACTACAATGAATCTGTGCATTTGCGTCTGTTTTTTCCTTTTGGAGCGATACAGCTCAATATTCCCCAACTGATTCTGTTCCTTCATTGTTCCTTCCCCACTCTTTTTGTGAATAAAATACTCGATTTAAAAAAAGACCTTCCGGCGGAGCGGTTGCCCCAGCAAGAGACCGATCGCAAGCTTCTAAAATTCTCGGTAAATCGACAGCCTGCAAGCGCCCTTCCGAGATGGCGACAAATGTACCGACTAAGATACGCACCATATGGTATAAAAATCCATCCCCCCGAAACCGCAGTTGAATCAACTCGTCGAATCGCTCCACAGCGATTTCAAAAAGTTCCCGGTGATGGTCGACCACAGAGGAGCCTGCAGCGCAAAAGGAAGAAAAATCCTTCCGCCCCAACAGATACGGAATCCCTTCTCGCATAGCGTCAACCGAAAGCTTCGGACGATACCACCAGCTCATATCCTTCAAAAAGGGAGACGGATACTCCGCGTTCCATATTTGATAGCAATACTCCTTGCCTACAGCAGAATAGCGCGCATGAAAACTCATAGGTACCGGTACAATATCCAAAACCGCAATATCCCTTGGAAGAAAGCTGCGGTTGAGGGCGATCTTCATTTGAGCCTCAGGGATCGAACTATCCGTTACCATATGAAAAAAATATTCTCGTGCATGCACCCCGGCGTCCGTACGGGAACAACCGCAAATCGGCTCCCTTTTTTTTAAAAGCCCTTCTAAAGCGTCCTGGAAACGTTCTTGCACCGAAATCCCATTTTTCTGCACTTGCCATCCATGATATTGGGCGCCTTGATAACAAATGCGAAACAACAACTTTTTCATAGCTACCGCGCTCCTTTGTTACAACATCCATCCGGGGAAGAAGATCCGAAAAAAAATGACGGTTGCCCCAAACGCAAACACAACCAAAAAAGCAACCAAATCACCCGGAGCATAGTGAAGCTTCCGCAATCTGGTGCGCCCCTTCCCGCCATGATAGCAACGCGCCTCCATGGCGATAGCCAACTCCTCCGCTCGCCGAAAGGACGAGACAAACAATGGAATGAAAATAGGAAAATAGCTTTTAAACCGTTTGATGGGGTTCCCATTTTCCAAGTCTGCGCCCCTGGCTTTTTGCGCCATCAGCAATTTTTGAGCCTCCTCCAGAAGGGTCGGAATAAACCGCAATGCAATTGTCATCATCATAGCCAGCTCGTGCGCTGGAAAACGAATCCTGGCAAGAGGAGAAAGCAGCTGTTCGATACCGTCAGTCAAAGACAAAGGCAAGGTTGTATAAGTCAAAATCGCCGTCCCAGCAATCAAAAAAACAATCCGAACAGCCATTGTCACAGCCAGCAGCACCCCTCCGGCAGTCAACCGCAGCCATCCCCATTGCCATAGTACCTCGCCATCCTGCACAAAAAACAGATTGAGTAATGCTGTGAGCAAAATCAAAGGCAGCACAGGTTTGAGATTCCTAAGACTCATTGCCAAAGGCACTCTTGAAATCAGATACAAAGATATTGTAAATCCGGCTATCAACAGATATCCCAGTATACCTTCTGCACAAAATAGAAAGACAATATAAACCACAGAAAGCAGGAGCTTTGTGCGCGGATCCAGCCGATGGACCGGTGAATTTGCCTGATAATATTGTCCAAACGTAATATCCCTAAGCATTGGCACTCTCCTG
>CAKRVU010000091.1 GCA_934408835.1 uncultured Oscillospiraceae bacterium
CCATGATAGCGCTCAACTTTGTCGTCTGATGGCATGCTACGACACAGGTTCCGATCATGCCAATGATTCCAGAAATCAAGAAAATTTCCGGTGATTTCCGTTTTGTGCTGAGCACAACTTTGCCTGCGATTCTTTGAATGTTTTTCATTTTCATTCCATCCTTTCAAAAATATAAATTATTTTGTAATAGGTCTCGGAAGGGTCAATACATACCCTCCATTTGCCGGAACAATATGCGTGTTGCTTAGATCATTCCAGCCATAATTGACACCGGTAAATGGTGCCGTAAGTCCCGCCAGCTCGTAGTAATCATTGATACTGACCCACTGATACCTTTCCAAAATGTCAATCATCGTGGAAAGTGCCTGATCAGCGTCAGAATATGACGAAAACACGATATTATTATAGTCTGCTACTCCATAATTTTTCGGAGGAGGCAGCTGTTGAGGTTGCTGCGGAATATTTTGCATATAGGAAGCATAATAAGGATAGGATCGTCCTCCATAATAATTTCCGTTATTATACGTATTCTGTTGCCGCCCAGCTGTTCCCATGATCAGCATACTTAATCCGTTCGTTAACGTGTTAAGAAGGAGCTGCTTAACACCTGGTACAACGACATTCGATCCGACATAATCTGCTGTTTGCTTAGCGTCTCCTGCCAAGAATTTATTTTTAAGACGAGCCATAGCAGATGGCTTTTTCAATGTTACAGGCCCTTTAACAACCGGTTCGATTTTCTTAGGTTCTTGAGCTGTCTGAGCTTTTTTGGAGTTGTTCATCTCATCGAATCCCATTTTCGTTTGCCCTCCTTTGGAAAATCTCGAGTATTTTTTTGTAATCCTTGTCCTCTACATCGAATCTTTTAGAGAAACAGGCAATAGTATCTTCTTTTGTAACAATACAGGAAATCTCGACAATTTTCCCCGTTTTAACGTGGCTTGGAAGTGGACCATCCCAACATTCTTTACAAATTTTCTCTGCTTCTTGAACGGTATTTACGCCCTTACCCCTCTGTTCGGCGATGATGCGATGTGGGCACTTAAAATCCCGTTCCACAAGATCAAAAGATGTTGGGCAAACAGATACACCGCCTGTGGACTTTTCATTTAATTTCTCGGGATGATACATCTCAATCCATTCCCGGCGCGTTTGAATTTTCATATTTTTCTCCTTTTCAAAAATATAAAACAGAAGAGGCGTTGTCAGCGCCCCGTCTGTTTAGTGGGTTTCGAAATATTTTATTCCGATACTTCTTCACATTCTCCTTCGTGAATCTCACTGTCCTTCTGAGCTTTCCGAGCTTTTAATGCTGCGATTTTATCCTTGGCAAAGCCGATGAGTTTCTTGACTCCTTTTGTTGCACCATATACTACGGTAGCAGCCCCTACGCTGGCAAGTGCCATTACAGTACCTACCGCGAACGGGCTGGCTTCACGATATTCAGTGCAGTCAGAATCGTTCGTCTCATCGACCTCGTTATCAATAGCTTCAACAGCAGTGGTCTCATCAACCCCTTCGTTAACAACTTCGTCTCTCAGGTCTTCCATGTTTAGTTTCTCCTTTTCAAATATTTTCGGGTTTCCCCTCATTATAGGATGTGTTTATATCGCGTGCCTTTAGTTCATTTTCTTCTGCCTGTTTTCTGGCCCAATACTGTTCGGCTTCTTTTTTTTCTTTTACAGCCACATCAGTAATAGCATGGAGAATTTCAGATAGAATACTGGCATAAAGAAAGGCGGGCATCTGATACTTCCCCATAATATTTTGGACCTGCATTAGAGTCTCATTACGAGCCCTGTCTATTAGCAAAGGCAGAGGCATCCCATTCAAACTTTGTTTATCTTCTTCCATTATTCATACTCCTTTTCAAATCGTTTTTGTTGATTACTGGCTTTACGCAGCCATTTGCGGCAATGACCGCATGATGTTTCATAGCATTTTGGGCATTTTTGGCCATCCGGATCGATGCCAGAGGAACCACAGTGGGTTCCTCCGACGCCGTCGACATATTCCTCATTATCAATTTCTCGATCTTTATATCGTCCCATATTTACTCCTGTTCGTAATATCTCGGTGTGGCATTCAGATTTACAACTAGACACGGCGTTCCATCAGAAGACAGACCCGCATCGAAGATGTTATCACAGTCAATCATTCTTCTAGAGAGACTCCACCCCAGTTCCTCTCCAGCTTTTGTCTCTTCCAAATCGACTTCATAGTAGAAATCGTTTAATGAAATATACATCTCATTGATCAGACGCTTATTCAAATCATTTACAATCCTGCGGATAGTTTCACGGTCTGATTTGAAATACCTACCGCTCCATGGATCAAAGCAAAGGGTGTTTCCTTTTTCGCAAACAATGATCTGAGATGTGGGAGTCGGTGCGCTTGCCATTCTTTTCTGAATCGACTCTTTTTGAATTTCTTTCTCTTTATCATCCCCAACAACTTGCTGAGCGGCTTCACGATAATTTCTATAATTAGCCTCGCTCAACGCATATGCTGCGCCCATTGCCGCTGCTCTTTTTTCATGAGCCGAATGTGAAAGCAGGACACAAGCGATACCACTGCCCAAAGAAATTACAGGCAAAATATAAAACTTCCAAGCAAGTTTGATGGCGTCTTTCTTGGTGAATTGCTCTTGCTCTTTTTTAGCCTTCTCTATAATTTTAGTCGCTTTGATTGTGGAATAGACCGTCGTTCCGATCCCCGCTGCGATAAGGGCGATCCCAGTACCTACCAAAATACCGGGTTCGTGCTTTTTCATGTAGCACCGTGTTGCTACAGCTGTTGATTTCAGATTAAACATCTGCTAAGTTCTCCTTTTCAAGAAATATAATACAATTTTTAAGAGTTTGTATCCGCACATTTTTGATGGTTTCGTAGGTTGTTCCAGTACTAACCCCATACCATGGAAGATTTGCATAGGACCATTCAGTATAATTTTCCTGAATAGCCTCAAGCATCATGTCTTCAATTTCTCTTGGTGTTACTTGGATATGATCCCCAAGAACCTCTGGCGGATAATGATCAAGTTCCGACTTGCACAGATTTAAAAATTCTGTTAAAATATAATACTGTGTGGCCATATGTAATCCCTTTGGACTTCTTATAGAAAATTTTTTATTGGGATTATACTGCCTAGAGTATTCGTCAATTTTTAATATTGCTGCATAAGTCATTTTTTCTCCTTTCAAAAATATAAAACAGAAGAGCCTCTGTGTTTTGTCACAGAAGCTCTAATGCTTTCTTACTTCCGGTTTGCGATTGCTTCAGCAACTTTTTCCGTAATCAGCGCATCGGTCTTTTTGTCGTCAATAACCTTAGCGCCGGCAGATACGCCGAAGCCAAGGACCATGAATACATAACCAAGTGCAGTCAACAGTTTGTTGTTCATGCATTTCGCCTCCTTTCCATAATACCACGTGTTTTTATCGCGTCTCAAAATTAATGTCTTCAAAAAGAATTGGAAACGTCTTTTTTAAACAATCTGCAATTGCTAATGCCACAACACGCATATCTGGGTGAGCAGCCTCAGAAGTCCGCAATTTTAAGAAATGCCTCCATTCACGAATATTTGCCGTCATTACAAGTTCCGTTTTCAATGAATTTGGCAAAACAGATCGTGCCATTTGTGGGGTACATCCGAGTTCAAGTAATTCTTTGTATTTGGCCTCAGCAATTTCCATTGCCTCTTTCCATGCATCATAAGCTGGAGAATCTTTAAAATTGGCTGGAACAACAAACGCACACTCGTTGTTAAAACGCTCATTTGCATAATTGCAATATCGCGTGGATTCCTGGCAATAAGATGCAATACGATGTCTAACAATCTCATGTGAGACGCCCCTATCACAGATGATCTTAACGGTTAGATCAACATGCTCCAAGACAGCTTCGTGCCCCCTTGATATGATCCCCTGCAAAAATTTCCTATAAGAATCTTCCGTAATTTTGTGCTCAGATTTATAACAAATCCTGCCACATTCTTCCAGATGTTTGTAAACCCATAAACTGTATGGCTGAACAATTGTTTTTTCGAAATAAGCGCCAGTAGTCGACATCTCAAATGTTTGTTTTTCTGTGCCCATTGTGAACATAGGAATCAATAATTCAGCCGATGGTTTAATCTCTGTCATTGTAACCTCCTTCATAATACCAGTTAGGCATTTTATCACAATTGGCAAGATTCTGATAAAAATCTTTCAAAGATTTCATGTAATTGTCATCATAGTGCGCATTGACACAGTTTAATTTCTGATGTTTTTTTAACTTTTTATTATCACCGATCCAGACCATATTCCCAAGATGTCGGAATCCAAAAATACGAGGCGGGGCGTGAGTGACAATGTCATTGCAATTCCGGAACATATAGAAGTTTTTCCAACGCTCCTCAATATTATTATGGGGCCTTCCATAAAACACCCTTGGGCAGCCGAACACATAAGACGCCAGATGGCTCTCTCTCAGATCGGGGCGATTAAACCACACATACTCATGAGCCAAGAAAGCAATTGCTGCGCCATGCGAGTAACCACAGATGCAGATGTTTTTAATCTTTTCATCAAGAATAGCGTCCTTAATATACTCACGAATAGTTTTCCATACTCTCAGAAATCCCCGATGGACCTTCCAAGACGTTTCCGTGTCTTTATAAGTTTTTGCCGGAAAATCGAGGTTCGAAAACCAATCCATTGTCGAATGGGACCATTGGAAATAAATATAAAGATCTTTACCATCGGCGTACCATCTCAAAGCGTAATCCCCGTCATTTTCCACATGAATGTATTTTTCATTTAAACACTCCTCAAAAATGATGTCAGGACGCAAAAAATTAAAATAAAGATCTTTATCCAGCTTTGTGACTCCAGAGTATTCAACAAAATTATCGTACGTTTTCTGAAGTTTTTTCTCATCGCGAGCATCTAAAATGTTCATATTTTTCCTCCTTTAGATCGATTAATTAACAAGTTTATCATCCCAACGAATATGGAAACAACACCCACAACGACGAAATTCATAAATAGTCACAGTATAACCAAGATTGGAAAGAAATGCATCAGCCGTAGTAATATCAGCATCATTAAGCGAATTTGCCCAAACAATAATATTAGTCTCTCCAGCTCTGGCAGCTTTTCGAATCTTGCGCATTGTCTTGTTTATAAATTTCGTCATAGTTCTAATAGAATTTGTTTTATGAGGCCACGAAAATGCCTCGGCAGCAGTTATAATTTTATACATTTTCTTTTACCTCACCATCTTACGTTCATAAATTGAAGCGGCAATCCCAATAAACTGTCTTGCGGTTCTCCAAGAGTAACACTAAATCCCAAACCCCGCAATATATCGGTGATATCTTTTAATTGCTCTTTAATAGAAGAACCCTCGCGCAAAATGTATGTTATATCAACGTCATATCTTCCACGACTTGCAGCATCGACCATGTTGTCGTAAGTATCATATAAAAGAGATAGCATTTCTTCCATATACCAACGGTTTCTCCATTTTTTAGAGATTTTTTCATTCCAGGTAACATAAAACTCATAGTTCCCGTTATCAGCTATTTTTAACTCACCCATCTCCATTCCAAATGCTCGTAAAATTTGCTTACAATACAATGGGGAACTATTTTGCCAGACCAAGGGCATATGATCACCATTCAATTCCTGACAAATTGCATGAGCAAGATACTCTAAACCCGCCTTATCAAAAGAGTCGCATTCCCGTTTATCTTTTATATTTTTCATAGCAGAGG
>CAKRVU010000092.1 GCA_934408835.1 uncultured Oscillospiraceae bacterium
TAAAATCTACCTTGTGATCGGGGTTTTCTTTAATCAATACTTCCTTACTTTTTCCTTCTTTGTGCGTTTCATAGTATAACTCCTTTTTCACTAATCTTTAAATATTTTAGTATTGTTTTTTCGCAGCGTCTCTTTAAGACACTCTGATTATAACAATGTCTTTTTAGTTTGTCAACCCCTTTTTGAAAATTTTTAAGACACTTTTTCAAATCGACTTGATTTTTTATCCAAAATAGGTTACTATTAAGACACTGAAAGCATTGAATAAAGGTGGTATTCATCATGAAAATGGGCGAAAGAATTAAATGCCTTCGTGAAAACGCAAAAATGACCCAAAAAGAATTGGGTGCGATAATCGGGGTTCAGAAGTCTGCCATTCGCAAATATGAAAAGGGAGAAGTTGAAAATATCAAAAGGTCATCAATAAAAAAGATGGCTGATGTTTTCGGTGTTTCCCCCTGCTATCTAATGGGTTGGGACGAAGAAAACAAACGAAGCGATGACAAGAGTGAAGAAGTACGCGTTATTGAGAAAATCCAAACGCACTACGGAACAAAGGTTATCCAATTACTTGAATTATTTAAACAACTGAATCTTCAAGGTAAAGCGAAAGCAATTGATATATTGTCAGACTTGACCGCTATTGAAAAATACACCCAACCCGAAAAAACATTTCAAATCAAAAAAGCTGCTAGGAATGGAAAATTTGAAGAAAAAACTATTACTAATAATGAATTAAATGAAATTAAGAATCTTCCTAATGTTGATGATTTGAAATAAAATCCTTGAATTGGTTAAAAACTTGTTTTTCTAATGGTGAGGTCAAAAATTGGTCCCTCCGATAAAGTTCGTTCATGCGGTTCATTCTATATTCAGCAGCTTGTTTACTGATATTGCACAACTGAACAATATCATCAGCTGTTTTGACCTTACACCCCCACAGTACACAAGCGGGAGCAAGTAGCCTAGAAGCCAAGATATTTGCCTCTTGTTCAATCGGGTTATCCGGTGGTGAAGGTTTACGATTGACTAGTTGATACTTTCCAACATGACCGAGCAGCACATGACCTAACTCATGTGCAACTGTGAACCGCTTTCGTTGGGCAGAACAATTTTTACTTATAAGAATGTACGGGATGCCCTCTGCAATAATACATTCACCGTCATTATTATTTGGCAGGGTGTAGTATTTTACTTCAATTCTAAGCTGTTTGCATAAAGCAACGATATTGATGGGTAGCTCAGTAATATTCTCCTGTATTAAAATATTCCATGAAAGGTTCCGTACAATTTGATAATCTTTATAATCCATATGCTTGAAATATCGAAGAATAAAAGCTAAAAATTTTATTCTTGACCTAAAAACAAAGTGTAATATCCGACATCTATGATAAAAAGAAAGAGCCCCCAGTGCTGCAACACTAGGGGTTCAGGTTGAAAACCAAATCAAAATTGAAAGTTAGCACAATCAAGATGAATTGGCTGTATCAGTATAGCACATTTCATCTTGAAAATCAATGGAAAGGTGAAATGTTTATGAAAAATCCAAATGGATATGGGACAGTAACGAAGTTATCTGGGAACAGACGAAAACCCTATATTGTGAAAGAAGGCGTATCAGGTAGGCAAAAACCCATCGATTACGCTGCTACACGAGAAGAAGGATTGATAATGCTTGCAAACTATAATAATCCGTGGGATATTGAAACGGAAAAAATCACCCTGCAAGAGCTTTATGATTTGTGGCTCCAAAAACGTGCTGTAAAATTGGGTACTTCAAATCGAAATGCCTTGAAATCTGCAGATAAGCATTGTTCCAAACTCAAAAAATTGAAGTACAAGCAAATCAAATCCTATCAAATGCAAGATTATATTGATAGCTGCGGCTGTGGATATTCTACACAAGGGGCTATTAAAAACCTTTGGGGTCATCTTGACCGTTTCGCAATGGAGCTTGATATCATTTCAAAGCAATATTCAAATCTGTTGACTTCTGACCCAATCCCCGAAACGACAAAGAAAATTTTCACAGACGAAGAGATTACCCGCCTTTGGGAAAATCAAAAGCTGGAATGGGTTGATTCCGTTCTGTTCTTCTTTTACACGGGTTTCAGAATATCAGAAATGATGGCATTGAAGATATCCAATGTTGACCTTGAAGCCAGGACAATGACCGGGGGAATAAAAACAGCTGCCGGTAAAAATAGGATTGTTCCTATTCATTCAAAAGTTCAAAATATTGTTCAAAATCGGTTTGAACATTCAAAAAGCGGGTATCTCTTTGAGTATAATGGAAAAAAGTTGAATCAAAGGCGATATAGGCATTTGTGGGCTGATCTTATGGGTAAGTTACATATGAATCATACTCCGCATGAGTGCCGCCATACATTCCGTTCGCGCCTTGACTCAGCGGGTGCAAACAAGGTTTGTATTGATAGAATGATGGGTCATAAATCAAAGGAAACTGGTGAGCGGGTTTATACTCACAAAAATATAGAAGAACTCCGATTGAACATTGAACTAATAACAAATTAGTAACAAAAAAAGAGGCACCCCCCGAAAAATCAAGGGTTGCCGCCGTTTTTATTTTTATATTATAATCTTATTGTCAAGCAAAAAAATCAAGTTTTTCAAGTTTAAGGCGTGTCACTGACAAACTTACAGAAATTCAAACGATTTCCAAGAATAATAGATTGGATTTTTCTCGATTTTGTAGTATAATAATCTATAGAACAATCACGAGGTCTTTTGCAAAATAAGACACCTCCCTTTTGAACAGTTGCACGCCTTCCTATCATTGTGCCCGATGCACAACCGGTCTATGGCTTTTTTTGCAACTGTTGTTTAAAATTTTACACTGAAAGGAAACTCCATGCACTATTTTGACAATGCCGCCACCACACGAGTATTACCGGAAGCTGCAGAAGCGGCTCTCATCGCTATGACCACAGAATACGGAAACCTTTCCTCTCTTCATAAAATGGGGTTTGAAGCAGAAAAACATGTGACGCAATCCCGCCGAACGATCGCTAAAGCCCTAGGCTGTCAGGAAAAAGAACTTTATTTTACCTCCGGCGCGACCGAAAGCAATAATATTGCCCTATTTGGAGCTGCAATGGCAAAAAAAAGACAAGGTCGCCATATCGTCACCACCCAAATCGAACACGCTTCCGTCTCCCATGTCATCAATCAATTGGAACAGGAAGGTTTTTCAATCACCCGTATTCCCGCCAAAAAAGGGCAGTATGACCAGACGGACTTCGCAGCGGCAGTTACCGATGAAACGATCCTCGTCAGCAGCATGTTTGTCAACAACGAAACCGGTCTGCTCCTTCCAATTGCCGAAATTGCAGCTGCCGTTAAGCGAAAAAATCCAAAAACCATTGTCCACGTTGACGCTGTACAAGCATTCTGCAAGCTCCCTTTTTCGGTTAACCGCCTTCCCATCGATTTACTATCCTTTAGCGGTCATAAAATTTACGCACCAAAAGGCATCGGCGGTCTTTATATTCGTTCAGGCGTGCGAATTCTACCGCACTCGTTTGGAGGAGGACATGAAAAAGGAATCCGTCCAGGAACCGAATCGGTTCCGTTGATTATGGCGCTCGCCAAAGCAGTCGAGCTGACCTACGGAAAAATTGAAGAACACCTGGCGTATTACCAAAATCTCCAAAATGTCGCTACCGAACAGCTTTCCAAACTCCCCGGAATATCCTTTCACTCCAACCATCACAGCGTTCCTTATATCATAAACTTTTCCGTTCCCGGTATCCGATCGGAAATCATGCTTCATTTTTTAGAAGGAAAAGGATTTTGCGTATCCAGTGGTTCTGCCTGCTCCAAAGGGAAACAAAGTGGCGTACTACAGGCACTCGGCTACTCGGACAGGGACGCAGACTCTGCACTGCGCATCAGTTTCAGCATGGAAAACACCACAGATGAGCTGCTCAGTCTGATTACAGTCATTGCCGAAGGACAACATTCTATTTTGAAAAAATAAAAAAGAAAAGGTATGATCATTGTGAAAGAAGTATTTTTAATCAAAGAAGGAGAAATGACGCTCAAAGGACTCAATCGCAGAAGCTTCGAAGATCTGCTGTTAAAAAATTTGAAAGCCCGGCTCAAACCGCTAGGCTCATTTGAATACTACCGCTCCCAATCCACCGTAACCATCGTACCGGCGGAAGGCATTGACTTGCAAACAGCCATGGAGCGAATTTCTACCGTCTATGGAATCGCCGCATTTTCCCGCGCAGCCTCCTTGCCAAAAGATCTCCCGACTATCGCTGAAGCTTCTCTTTCTTACATAAAAGAAGATCTCCTAAATGCCCGAACCTTTAAAGTATTAGCCAAACGTTCAGACAAGCATTTCCCCAAAAAATCGCCCGAAATTTGCGCCGAACTCGGCGGCTTTCTGCTTGAGCATTTTCCTCATTTATCAGTGGACGTTCATCAGCCGGAGATTACTGTCACGGTGGAAATTCGAGACGCCGAGGCTTATCTATATGCACGCCGAGTGCGAGGTGCCGGAGGCATGCCGGTCGGAAGCTCGGGAGAAGGGATGCTGCTTTTATCCGGCGGAATCGACAGTCCCGTTGCCGGCGCTATGATGGCCAAACGCGGAATGCGAATTCATGCAGTCCATTTTGTCAGCCCCCCTTATACCAGCGACCGCGCCCTGCAAAAGGTGGAAGATCTCGGTAGAATCATGGCTCGTTTCTGCGGTCCCATCCCATTCCATTGCGTTCCCTTTACTGAAATTCAGGAACAAATCAAACGCCGCTGCCCCGAAGAACTTTTTACGATTATCATGCGCCGTATGATGATGCGAATTGCACAACTGCTGGTTCAAAATCAAAATGAAGGTGGTCGCCGGCATCTTCAGGCCCTGATTACCGGAGAAAGCCTAGGACAAGTAGCAAGCCAAACGATTGACGCGATGGTCTGTACCGACGCGGTGTGTCAAATTCCCGTCCTCCGTCCACAAGTGGGGCTAGACAAAAACGAAATCATAGAACGCGCCAAGGAACTCGGTACCTTCGAAACCTCTATCCTCCCATACGAAGACTGCTGCACCGTTTTCACTCCCAAGCATCCCAAAACACACCCGCGCCTTTCGGTCATCGAACAGGCGGAGAATGCATTTAACTTCGCTCCTCTGATCGAACAGGCCGCAGAAAACACCCGCTTTTCCATCCTTTCCCCCAATTGGTTATAATAAAGAATTGACAAAAAGGAGGCTGTATATGAACGCTGAACTGATTGCTGTAGGCAGCGAAATTCTCATCGGTGATATCTGCAATACCCATTCGCAATATTTGTCCAAACAATTGGCGCTGCTCGGTATCAACGTTTTGCGCCACACTACCGTTGGAGACAACCCCACTCGGTTGCAGGAAACTCTTGACAGTGCTGTCAAACGCAGTGATTTCATCATTTTAACCGGTGGTCTCGGTCCAACTATGGATGATTTAACCAAAGAAACAGTATGCAAATGCTGTTCGCTTCCGCTGCTCCACGATCCGGTTACCGAAAAACGAATCCGAGATTTTTTCGATTGTCAAAAGAAAGAGATGCCTCAAAATAACCGCAAGCAGGCGCTGATTCCACGCGGCGCTGTCGTTTTTGACAATCATCACGGAACGGCGCCCGGAATGGCTGTGACCACAAAAGGGGTCACCATCCTAATGCTGCCCGGTCCGCCCAACGAATTAATTCCCATGTTTGAACAAGAAGTGATCCCTTATT
>CAKRVU010000093.1 GCA_934408835.1 uncultured Oscillospiraceae bacterium
CCCAACTTTCTGCTACATTCTTTTTCTCAAGACCCCATTCTTCGAAAAACAGCGGGAATGGGTATGTACTGAATGAAGTTAGCGTGTGGTTTGCGCTATTCAATAGAAATTTTGTGCCGCAGGCTATGGAACAAAACTTTCCAATGATGAGCTTATCGTGATTAATGGGATAATGATACAAGACATTATTTTGTTCAAACTTCATAGGATCGACAAAATCATGATACATGGTATAATCGCCAACTTCGATACTGGGGTTGGTGATTACATTTTTAAGATAGACAGTTTGTGTATCTCCTGTTCTTGGATATATTTTTTTTGGATTAGTCATTGAAACTCCTCTATTTGGCAATATCATATTATATTTGTTTATTTATGCATTTTTAATATTTTGATAAAATAAAACGACTTTTGAAACACAATTTTATGACTCAAAAGATGTACAGTTAAATTGCTTGACAGATATTCGAGGCATTTTTGATTCATATTTGGATAGCAAGTACATAATTTTAGTATGTATATTGTCATTCATAGCAAAAATTTCCCGGAAAATATTCCGGGAAATCCGATCAATCAATTCAAAGCAAAAGGAATTCTGAACAATTGTCTTCATTATTCATCTTATTCGCAATATTGGTACCCCAATTTCAACGCCGCATCATTTGACTGTAGCAAATGTGATTTACGAGGAGGAATTGTCTCTTTTAATGCCTGTTGCATGGTTTCATAGGACGTGAATTTGGTTTTTTGCAACAGATACCCGACAGTTATAATATTAGCAAGTCCTGTAAGATTTTCCTGTTGTGCCATTGCCGAAGCCGGTATTCCCATCTGAGAAATTCCTTTGCATTCTTTTACTTCTTCCACTAATGTGCTATCATAGATCACCAATCCACCTTGTTGTACGTTATCAATAAATTTATGATAAGACGGTTGATTCATTACAACAAACCAATCAGGGTGAGATACCAACGGGCTACCTATCGGCTCTTTTTGGAGACAAACCGAACAATTTGCCGTACCTCCCCGCATTTCGGGACCATACGATGGCAACCACGAGACTTCTATGTGATCCAACATTCCTGTATGGGCAACTGCTTTGCCTGCAAAAAGAATCCCCTGACCTCCAAAACCAGCAAACAAAATACCTGGCATTAAAACACCCCCTTTTCGGTGCGATCACAGAAAACGCCCAGCGGAAAATAAGGAATCATTTCGTCTTCAACACGCTTCATGGCATCGATAGGAGCCATACCCCAGTTTGTAGGACAGGTGGATAATACTTCTATAATCGAAAAACCTTTTCCTTCTCTTTGGGCTGTAAACGCCTTCCGAATAGATTTCTTTGCCGCAATAATGCGGGGTACTGTATGGACGCTTACCCGTTCAGCATATGCTACGCCATCCAAGGTGGAAAGCATCTCACAAACGCGAATCGGGAATCCATTGTGTTGTACACTTCTTCCAAACGGAGTAGTTTGAGTCACCTGTCCAGGAAGAGTAGTAGGTGCCATTTGCCCTCCGGTCATACCATATATGGTATTATTAATGAAAATTATCGTAATATTTTCGCCTCTAGCAGCGGCATGTACCGTCTCTGCTGTGCCAATTGCCGCCAAATCACCATCGCCTTGATAAGTGAAGATTACGCTGTCCTTTCCTAGAGCACGTTTTAAACCAGTTGCAACCGCCGGAGCGCGACCGTGTGGCGCTTCCACCATATCGCAACTGAAATAATCATAAGACATAACCGAGCAACCAACCGACGCAACGCCAACCGTTTCGCCAAGGACGCCTAAATCTTCAAGCGTTTCTGCTACGAGGCGATGTACAATCCCGTGGGTACAACCGGGACAATAATGAGTGCTTAACTCAGTCAAGCCTTTGGTCGCTCTTTCCACACCTGCCATATCGTTATAGTCCCCCTACCATTTCCTTCAATTTGTCGATAATCTCTTGCGGTTTAGGCACAATTCCGCCAACACGACCATAAAACTCAACCGGTCGGCTGTCTCCTATCGCTAATCTTACATCCTGCACCATCTGACCCATATTCATTTCAACCGATAAAAACGCCTTTGCCGACAATTTGCGCAACGCCTCATACGGATAGGGCCAAAGAGTAATTGGACGGACCATTCCAACCCGAATTCCCTGCTCTCTTGCTTGAACAACAGCGCTGCGACAAATGCGAGCGCATGCACCAAATGCAACAAGCACAAATTCTGCGTCTTCTGTCTGGTATTCCTCAAAACGGACTTCAGTATCCTCTACTATTTGATATCGTTGATATCGCTCCAGATTGCTTTGCTCTAACTCTGATGGCTTTAAAATCAATGAGTTGATCACATTGTGTTTCCTTTGATTATGATGACCACAAGTAGCGTACTCCTTTTTAGGCAAAACTGTCTCATTTTCATCTGGAAATTCAACCGGTTCCATCATCTGACCCAACATTCCATCAGCCAGAATCATCGCGGGCATTCGATACTCATCTGCCTTATCAAAAGCGACTTGAGTAAGCGTTACCATTTCCTGTACACTATTCGGAGCAAACACCAATAACTGAAAATCCCCATGCCCCAAGGCGCGCGTTGCTTGAAAATAGTCCGACTGAGATGGTTGTATTCCACCTAATCCGGGTCCACCGCGTTGAACGTTCACGATGACGCATGGCAAGTCCGAACCTGCAATATAAGAAACGCCTTCCCCCTTCAGGCTTATTCCGGGAGAAGAAGAGGAGGTCATCACACGTGCACCAGCCGCTGAAGCGCCGAGAGTCATGTTGATTGCAGCGATCTCCGACTCTGCCTGTAAAAAAGTGCCTCCAACCTTTGGCATTCTCTTTGCCATATAAGCTGCTATTTCTGTCTGAGGTGTAATTGGATACCCAAAATAAAACCGACAACCGCAACGAATTGCCGTTTCAGCAAGCGCCTCGTTTCCTTTCATTAAATATCGTTTTCCCATTAATCGGCTCCTTTTTCTTTTACGCAATCCGGTTCCAACAAAATGGCAAGATCCGGACAAATTATCGAACACATACCACAATGAATACATTGATCTGGCTACAAAATTGTAACCGGTCGATACCCTTTTTCATTTAAATGTTCCGGTTCGAGAGCCAAAACATTATTTGGACAAACATGAATGCAAAGCTCACAGCCTTTACATCTATCTTGATTCAATTTTAATTGATTTTCAGACATCATGATCCTCCGTTCTCTGTTTCCGAATAAAAGATTACCCTTCTGTTTCCGTATGTTCCATTGAAACAGCCAACGCTCAGCTATAATCGCAAAATACTGCTATGAATATCCATGCGATATGGAATATCAAAAGCGGTTGAACATTGATTGAACTTTGATTCGTTATCTTTAATTTTTAATAGTACAATTATCATATCACATTTTTGTTAATTTGTTTTAAATTTGTTGTGAATAATCCGCAGCTGCTCCACCCCGGGCAAACCGTGTAATCGGACGCACTGGGATAGGGATTCTTTCTAATTGAAGTTTTAAGGCGAGTGATTCCTCAACTAAAATGGAGGAGAAAGGGAGACCGCTCAGCTTGGAAAACAACAAAAGCTCAGGCAAGGCGGCATAAATATCCTCTGCAGTTGTCATTTCTCCTAAATTTGGATTCCCCACAATGGTTGTCACCGGAAGCTTTGACGCTATTTCAATATTGCGCATTACTGTAAGAGCCTCTCGGGCGGTATTTGTTTGCGTGCGGTAAGGATTAACAAGATAAGAAACCTCATAAAGACGGTTCTGAATCATTTTGTTGTAACCTCCAAGGACAACCGCGCCCGCGTCATCTCCGCCAATATCAATAATCACCTGTTCTCTGTTTTGCAAGGCAGCCGCAATCTCGCCTGTAATGGCAGGTAAATCCAGATTAGTGCCCGCAAAAACCGGAGCAATCAAAGAAATTCCGTATTGTTGCAAAAATGCTTGAAAGTCAAAGCTTCGATAATATGGATTCACCGTATCCAAATCAATGAGAGTAACTTCTTTTCTTTCCGCCCTTTGTTGCATTGCCAAATTGACGGCATAGTTTGTTTTCCCACAACCATAAGTCCCTGTAATAATTTGAATAGACACTAATTACACCTTCTTTTCTCATTGATACTATCTCTGTCATTTACTTAGTTTGGCGATGGCTTCTTGATATTGGGGGTCCTCCGAAAGTGGAAGATTTCCGTTACGGTATGCTTCTAGTTGGGAGTCGCTCAGGCTTACTTCATAATCCGGAACAAGCCCAACCCCATCATAATTGTCACTTTTCGCGGGATTATAATAAGCAGTTGTCAATTTAATTGCGCTTCCATCATGTAGCAAATGAGTTGTTTGTAATACACCTTTTCCATACGTCTTCTCTCCTACCTGAATTCCTTTTTCATAATCCTTGATATCACAAGTAAAAAGTTCTGCTGCGCTCGCTGTATTTCCGTTGGTCAAAACGACCATAGGTAGATCAATCTCTTCTGCACCTGAACTTGCCAGCACTTCCGTGTTTCCATCCGCACGGGTTTGTGTCACCAACACGCCTTCCGGCAACAGCGTATCCAATATGCTGCAAACACTATCTAGTGTACCGCCACCATTATCGCGCAAATCAAAGACGAGACTATTTGCTTCCTGATTGATCAAATCTGTTAACGCCTCTTGAAATTGCAAAACAGTGGATTGATGAAAGGCTGTGATTTTAATATATCCAATATTTCCATCCATTTGGCAAAAAACTGATGGGATTTCCACATTTTCGCGGATGACAGAGGTTTCAAACTCTTCATTGTTTCTGCAAACAGTTAGTACAACTGTTGTCCCGACTTCACCATGCAACAAATCGGTCGTCTGATCAAATCCGATTTCAGACACATATTGTCCGTCCACCTTTACAATTTCGTCCCCTGCCTGAAAACCAGCTTTAGCAGCAGGAGAATCGGGATACACCGTTAAAATTTCGATTGCACCGTCTGAAGATGGATGCACTGAGATACCAATTCCAACCAATTGACCTTCATTTTCTTCTGTCAATCTTGCAAATTCATCACTAGTATAATAAGCCGCATAAGGATCATCCAGCCCCATTAAATATCCAATAGCCATCTGATCCGATATCGATGTATCATTGATTGGTTTAATATAATTCATTCGTGCATAATCGTCAATTTCCTCCACCTTCTGAAAATCAGTCCCTTTGTCCGGAAGTTTTAACAAATTCACACTGCCTGTAATGAAAAAGCAGGTCGTCAATAAAACAAATGCCGCCGTCAATAAGCATGATATCACAGCAGTTGTGAGCGAAACTTTTCGTTTCATATCAGTTCCTCTTTTTATCATCCGACAAAAACGGCTGACCCTTCGCAGGACAGCCGTTTTTTGTCGAAAAAATTTATCAAATATATCTGAGTGGATCTACACGAGAACCATTGATTTTCATTTCAAAATGCAAATGGTTTCCAGACGAATTTCCGGTTGTTCCAACGTATCCGATCACCTGTCCTTGTGATACATGTTGCCCATAGCTGACGCAAATACTGGAGCAATGCGCATACAAAGTGGAAGAAGCATCGCCATGATCAATTTGCACCATATTTCCATAACTTTGCATTCCGGTTTTAGTGTGTCCATCCCAATGCTGCGCTGTAACTACCGTACCGGATTTGGAAGCATAAATTGGAGTTCCTGACGGAGCTGCAAGGTCTACTCC
>CAKRVU010000094.1 GCA_934408835.1 uncultured Oscillospiraceae bacterium
GTATCGGTGTAACTAAGCGTGAGCGTTGTTCCGTTATCCAACATCGGAAGTCGTTGATTTAAAGAGATAGAAGCAACGTAAACTACGTTTGGATCATCGTCGAGAGTAAAGTAATAATTGGTATTCCCGTCCACCACGGCGGAAGCAATGGAAGTAACCTGTCCGGAAATTTCTGTAGACGGTTTTTGTTGCGTCTGTCCGTTGTCCGATAGCTGCTGTACATACGATTCCTGCGCCGCCTGTACCGAATCGCCAACGCCAACGATTTGATATTGCTCAACCGAAACAAACGCATATTGTTTAATCAATCCGGCGTCATCCTTGAGGCTCATAAAATAAGTAGGCTGATTCGCCACATTAATCAAAATGGGGAAACTGGCGTCATAACTCTTTTCCTGCACTTTTCCTTCTGCAGAACGCATAGCCGATTCTTCATCCGCTCCGTTAATCTGATAATATTTGGTTTCCTTGGTTCTCATATTGACCAGAATAAATCCGATATTTGATTGGTCTCCTGTCACCGACGTCAAACCGGTATACATCCAAAGATCATCATCAATCGCAAGAGAGTTGTAACCCTCCGTGGTTGTAAAGACATCCCGCTGTCCAAAGATGGAATTGAGCCATCCATTGGCATACTTGCCCCAGTTATTTGCCTGAACATTAAGCAAATCTGCGGGATAGGCATTATCCACCCACTGCGGAACATCGTCCACAGCATAGCGCGTCATCTCTCCGTTTGTTGCATCTACAATCACAACATCAACAATGTCTTTTCCTCCAACCAGACCAATTTCATAATCATAGATTGGGACAATCCAATATGGGTTGCCGCTGTCATCAATTTCAAATACCGGGTCGTCAAACATGGCAGTCGGATAAGCAAATCGTAAATGACGCAGCAAATTCCGATTAAAATGATCATAGATACTGTACTTCATCGGTTGATCCAATTCAACCAATTCGGTTTCTTGCGTTGCCATATTAATCCGAATATAATAAGGAATTCCGTTTGCCTGATTGGTAAACCACTTGATGATGTCTGAGTAAACCAGAGGCGATACCCGCGTCGGCGTATTCTGATAATTGATTTGGGTATACATATTGGAAATTTCAAACTGGGAAACCAACGAGACAACCTCTCCTAGCTTCCGGTTTCCGAGCTTGACTGCGGTCTCTTTGTCTACCACAGGAATTTGGGAGAATGGAATCTCAGCCACATCGTCCTGAAAATTCCCTTCCTCAACCGTCAGCTGATCATGATATTGCTGGGCATTAAAGATTTCCGTAGACGATACCCACACGCCAACTAGAACTACGATAACAATCGCAGCGGCTCCAATTCCGATTTTAAGCCAGAATTTGACTCGTCTGGTCGCCTTTCCAATTGGAATGACCTTATCGCCCATTTTGATTTTAATTTCTTCTTCATCTTGCTCCTTTTTTTTCATTGGCGGAGCGCCAAGTTTATGGCAAAAAAACCACCGAAGCAGGAAGAAAGCAACCACAATGACAGCCCAAAAGCTCCAAAAATCCATTGATTTGATATTCATCGGCGGTATGGCGAAATAATAGTACAAGCCGGCAAAAATAACGGTAGTAATGATCGGGAGGAGAATCCTCCGTACCCATGTGCTGTTTGATTTCATAATTTCTCCTTTTTTCCTTTTTTCGTTTTTTGTTTTTCTGCGGAAGTCTCTTTGTCCTTTACAACATCGGAATAAAACTGCCGCCACATAGAAAGCACATGTTGACTGTTATAGAAAAGATGCCCTTTCCAGGAGCGTGCGGCAGCCTGTTTGAAATACTCAGAGTCGTCCCGCAGCCGAGTCAAAATGTTGACAAACGCGTCTGTATCATGCCCTTGCAGATAAAAGTCAAACAAAATAGGTTGATAAAGAGGCAGATCGCGTACTAAGATGGGAAGATTACAATTCATGGCCTCTAAAATGGTCATGGGAAACAGTTCTTCATAAGAAGGAAGAAACATCACATCCCCCAAATTATAGATTTCATTCATCTTCTCCCGGTCAACAATTCCCAAGAAGAGGACGTTATCCGGTGGCGATGCAATCTCTTTTTTGAGCTGATCATAGCCATCGCTAATTCGCCCAAACGAAAAACCGCCTGCCCATACAAACTGGATTTGGGGCAACTCTTTTGCCACACGCAAAAAATCAAATACTCCCTTTCGCGTTTGCAGCTGCCCGACAGAAACCACAGTAAACCGGTCAGGCTGCAAGTGATACTTCCGGCGAAGCTCCCGCTTTAGTTTGGGAGATACCGGATAAAAATCAGTGTCACTCACAAAATTGGGAATATAACGAATTTTATTCGGGTCAACACCATAATTTTCCAAACGCCCAATAAATTCGGGATTGACAGTAACCAAAAAATCCATCTGTCGGTAAAAGCAAAGCAGATACCAGTAAAACACTTGCTTGAAGATTTTTGGAAGTCGCACGCTGGTTTCCAGCGTCTCGGGAAGAAAATGAACGCTGCCCACCAGCTGATGATTCCCTTTCAGGAATGGAATGGAAAGAAAATAACCCAGATTCACCGTATGGAAGTGAACAACATCCGATTTGCCATGCTGATTTACACATACGCGGAACTCCTCTTGCAGACCGCGGCTCACCAGGCGAATCGCTTCTTCTGTTGCCGAACTCACACCCTGTCCTTTGACCGTATCGGCTCTGGAACGCATTTGAATAACATACTTCAACGGCTCTCCCTCCCAAAAACATCCTGCCGCATGATCAAACTCTTCTGCGATTAATGATACTCATAAATGACTCTTTTGTCAACCACAATCTTTTTCCATTTTCGAAATTCGATACAAAGCAAGCGCGTTTTGACAAGTTTGACAAATCAATTCCTCTGTTGCGATCTGATGAATCTCCGCCAAACGAGCCGCCGTCCAAGGGAGCATCGTAGAGTCGCAACGTTTTCCACGCATAGGAACAGGTGCCATATACGGGCAATCCGTTTCGATTAAAAGGCGTTCTAGTGGAACACTCTCTGCGGCAAGCACCGCCTTTTTGGCGTTGGAAAAGGTAATCACTCCGGTAAACCCGATATAGTATCCCATTTTCAGCAATTCCTGCGCTGTCTGTACGCTGCCGCTGAAACAGTGAACGACTCCTTTCACTTTAGGGAAACTCCGTAGGATTGCCAAAGTATCCTCCACCGCGTCCCGGCTGTGAATAATGACCGGATATCCCGTTCGCTCAGCAAGCTCCATCTGCCGTTCAAATGCGTTCCACTGTTGCTTTTTGGAATATCCGTCATAATGATAATCCAGCCCAATTTCTCCAACCGCCTTCACTTTGGGATAATCCAGCCAGCGTTCTAAATCTCCAAGCGCCGATTTGGAAAGGGTTTGAGCAAACTCCGGGTGAATGCCGACTGAGCTATACACAAATGGAAACTGCTCGGTAAGCGAGATTCCCGCTTGCGCGCTCATAAAGTCCGACGCGACATTCATGACATAAGAAATCCCTTTTTGCGGAAGCGCGTTCAACACTTCTGTTCGATCGGCGTCAAAGGCTGCGTCATCATAATGCGCGTGGGAATCAAATATTCCTGCTATTTCTGTCCATTCTTCCATCCTGAAAACCTCCCAATGAACCGACGAATTAACGAATCGACGAACCGTTTGGCATTTCATCGTCAACAAATAATACCCGCACCCTTCCGGAAGCGCTGTCGTCCGCAGCCAAAATCATTCCTTCGCTAACCTGTCCGCAAAGCTTGACCGGTTTGAGATTGCTCACAAGCAGTACCTTTTTCCCGACCAATTCTTCAGGCGTATACCATGGCGCAATCCCTGACGCAACTTGTCGTTTCCTTTCTCCATCGTCCACTTGTAATAACAGAAGCTTTTTCGATTTTGGTATTTTCTCGCAGGAAATCACCTCTGCCACCCGAAGGGAAACCCGTTCAAAAACGTCGATTTCAATCGTCTCCTTTTCGGAGCGCTCCGGCTGACGCTGATCTTTTAGTTGCTGCTTTTCAATTTGTTCCATCTTTTTTACTTCGTCAATCCGTGCGAACAGCACTTCCGGTTTCCCGATTCGCTTTCCCGGCTCCATTCCGTCATAATGATTTAAAGAAGCCAGCGTATCCTCCGGTGAGCCAAGCTGCGCCAAAATCTTTTGCGCCGCGTCCGGCATGATAGGCAAAAGTAACACCGCAATATGCCGAATCCCCTCGACCAGATGATACAAGACGGTGCCAAGCTGTTCCCGTTGCGCCTCATCCTTCGCCATGACCCACGGCGTTGTTTCATCAATGTATTTGTTACAGCGACGCGCAAACTGAAGAACAGCATCAATTGCCTCCGCCGTTTTATAATGCTCCATCGCTTCAAAGTACCTGGAGAAAGCTTTCTCAGAGACCTCCCTCAATTGCTCCTCCAGCGGCGTCATAACAGCCGGCTCCGGTATCGCGCCGTCAAAGTATTTCACTATCATATCACCGGTGCGTTTTACCAAGTTTCCGATGGTATTGGCCAGCTCCGCGTTAAAGATGGAAATCATGGATTCATAGGTAATACTACCATCCTGCGCATACGGAGTCTCGTGCAACAGATAAAAACGAACCGCGTCCACCGAAAAAAACTCGCACAAAGTATCTGCATAAATCACATTCCCGGTCGATTTACTCATCTTATCATTGCCGGACAACAACCACGGATGCCCCAAAATCTGTTTTGGAAGCGGCAGACCGAGCGCCATTAACAAGATCGGCCAGTAGATCGTATGAAACCGCAAAATATCCTTTCCGATCACGTGGAGATCAGCCGGCCACTCACGCCGGAACAGCTCGCTCTCCCCTTCGGTGTTATATCCAAGTGCCGTAATATAATTGACCAAAGCGTCCAACCAGACATAAACGACATGCTTCGGATCGAAGTCAACGGGAATCCCCCAAGAAAACGAGGTGCGGGAAACACACAAATCCTGCAGCCCCGGCTTCAAAAAGTTGTTTACCATTTCATGCTCTCTCGATTTGGGCAAAATGAAATCAGGATGCGTTTGAATATACTCTAGCAGTCGTTCTTGATACTTGCTCACCCGAAAAAAATAAGCCTCCTCACTGGTAGGCGTCACCTCTCGACCACAGTCGGGGCATTTCCCGTCCACCAGCTGCGTTGCGGTAAAAAAGGCCTCGCAGGGAACACAGTACATCCCCTGATACTCCCCTTTATAAATATCCCCCTGCTCATATAACTTGCGGAATATGTTCTGCACTACGCACTGATGAAACGAATCCGTCGTCCGAATAAACGTATCGTAAGAAGCGCCCATCAAATCCCAGATTCGCTGAATCTCACCCGACACGCCATCGACATATTCTTGCGGCGAGACGCCAGCCTCCCCTGCCAGCTGTTGTACCTTTTGCCCATGCTCATCGGCTCCGGTAACAAAATGAACCTCGTACCCCTGCAAACGTTTCCACCGCGCGATCGCGTCCGCAAGTACAATCTCATACGTGTTGCCAATATGCGGCTTCCCAGAAGCATAAGCGATTGCCGTCGTAAGATAAAATTTTTCCTTCATATACGTTCCTCCCTTTCTTGTTCTCTCTGGTTTTTTATTATAACATGTTACAGACCCAAAAACAAACACTGTTGGATATGGGATTTTTCTTTCTTCTGACTTTTCCAAAGGCTATGATACTCTTTATAAG
>CAKRVU010000095.1 GCA_934408835.1 uncultured Oscillospiraceae bacterium
GCCAACGTCTTTGTTTGACACCATCAGGGAGAGGTCAAGCTTCCGGTTGCCGCCTACGGGGGTATCCAGCTTGAGACGTGCTGCACCGAACATTTGCAGATACCAAGGGCGTTCAATGATGGCAGTTGTCATCTTAGAAAAGGGAATGCAGCGTTTTTGTACCCGAAAAATGCCGGTAAATAGATAAATGCCATTTTCACGCAACTGGTACACGTCAAAAAACCAGACCATCCAACCTAACAACAAAATGCCGATTACAACCAGCAGATCAATCCAGACGCCGGAAATCCATTGGTAAAGGCTTCCTCCTGAAAAAAAGAGCGCACGGAGAACAGGCAGAAGCAGCAGGATTGCAAAATGAGAGGTACGGGATAGAATCCGGATGGGGTGCTCTCGATGATATTTCATACGCGTCCTCCATTACAATTCGTGTTCCGGTGACAGCTGGCGCACCAGGCGTTTTGCCTCCGGGATTCGGATTCCGTGCAACCGTATGGTAGCTCCGGGCGCGCGGATGACGACTGTTGCGATGCGCAGCAGAGGGGAGAAAGGGTTGGTCACTAGCGTGACATAGACAATCTGTCCCCGGTTAATGACTTCATCCTTTTGATAAAAGACTCCGGTACGATAGCGAAGTTGGCGTCCAGACAGGCAGTAAGAGGTGCGAAAGCAAAGAAGCGGGAGGTAAAGCCCGGCGGTGAGAAGATACAATCCGGTGATTGCTGCAACCGTGATCCAAAAGGCAGAATCGTAAGAGTCAAACACCAATAAAACAAGGAAGCAGCTGGCGCACCAGATTAAAAACAAGATCAGTTCTTCCGGTATCAGCCGCAAGACGGATACACGTTGATAACACCTTTGCACTGGTTTGCCCTCCTTTTTGCCATTTTTCATTCATCGCAATGCACAAAGGGAATTCTCAAACGGAGAATTCCCTAGTTGACGTTGTTTTCTATCAGCTGCGCGACTTATTTGGTGCCGAAGATGCGGTCTCCTGCGTCTCCCAGACCGGGAACAATATAGCCGTGACTGTTCAGCTTCTCATCTAAAGCGCCACAGTATATCTGCACATCAGGGTGTTCTTTTTGTAACGTTTCGATTCCCTGAGGCGCTGCTACCAGGCACATGAAGCGGATATCGGTTGCGCCGCGTTTTTTGATTGCGGAAATTGCAAATGCGGCGCTTCCGCCGGTTGCCAGCATAGGATCTAAGACGATGACCTCGCTTTTGTCCACGTCTGTCGGCAATTTGCAGTAATACTCTACCGGTTTTAAGGTTTCTGGATCGCGAAACACGCCGATATGCCCCACGCGCGCGGCTGGCAGCATGGCTAACATACCCTCTTCCATTCCAAGTCCGGCGCGAAGGATTGGCACGATGGAAACCTTTTTGTCCATAACAGAAAAGGTTGCGCGTGCCAGCGGTGTTTCGATCTCCGTTTCTGTTAATGGAAAGTCGCGGGTTGCTTCATAGCACATAAGCATTGCAATTTCTGATACCAGTTCCCGAAATTCCTTTGTGCTGGTACGCTTGTCGCGCAGCATTGCCAGTTTCGATTGGATTAGCGGATGATCCATAATCACTGGAGTTGTCATGATTCTTTCTTCCTCTCTTTTTTATTCTGATTCTTTTTCTTCCAAACGTTTCAGCTTTTGAATTCGAGTTGTGTGGCGACCGTCTTCAAAGGGGGTGTTTAAAAAAACATCCACCAACTCGCACGCAAGACCGGAACCGACTACCCGACCGCCCATACACAAAACGTTTGCGTCGTTATGTACTCGTGTATATTTAGCTGAAAAGTAATCGGAGCAGCAGGCGGCGCGAATTCCGTGAATTTTATTGGCAGCCATAGAGATTCCGATTCCGGTACCGCAGAGCAGGATGGCTGCTGTGCATTTTCCCGAACGGACTGCTTCGCATGGAGGTACGGCCATATCTGGATAGTCGCAGGAATCGGTGTTATAACAGCCGAAATCTTCATATGCGACTCCAATTTCATCCAAGTGCTTCCGAATGGACTCTTTTAGTTCGAATCCACCGTGATCGCTTCCCAATGCTATCATATTTGTCTCTCCTTTTCTTTTTCCAGCCGCTGCCGTTCCGCCTGCGACGGACGCAAGTATTGGGGAACCAGTTCCGCAGCGGATACGAACGGATGACCTTCTCGCAGCATTTGAAATGCCGCAAAGCCAACGCAGGATGCGCGTTGCAGCCGGTTGGGCAAGGCGGTCAGAAACAGATTTTTTGTTTTGACGGACGGTGCGTAGGATGGAGGGATACCGTCTTGTTCAGTTGCTGACGCTGGGTGGTTATCACAGTCTTGCGGAACGCACCAGTTGTTTGCAAAAGACGCGGAGGGTTTTGCTAAAGGAGGTGCGCTCGCAGATAGTTCTACTGTCTGACCATAAAACTTTTTATCATTATAACACATTTCTGCGCCATCGCCAACTAAAATGAGCTTTTTTTTGTAAATTTTTTGTTGGAGCTCGTTTCCCAGTGCTTCTACCGAAAGGGCGCGATCCGGCGTTAGGCGGCAAAAAGAGGCGCCGCCCTGAAAGAGGGCGTTGTACACCTGACCCCGTCTGGCGTCCATGACCGGGCATAAAATGCCGTCGAAGTCCCGGACAGACTCGGCCAGCACGGTCAAGGTGGATACTCCGATACAAGGGAGACCCGTCGCCTGAGCAATTCCTTTTGCCATAGAGACACCGATGCGCAGACCGGTAAAAGAGCCGGGACCTATCGAAACGGCAATCCCATCTATCTCCTTTAGAGAAAGCGCGGCAGTTGCAAGGGTACTTTCCAACAAAGGAAGTAATGTCTGCGAATGGGTGAAACCTGCGTTTAAAAAGGATTCGCACAGCAGTTTTTCTTCCTCGCATACGGCGATACCCGCTGTTTTCCCGGAACTGTCAATACAAAGCAATCGCATGTTGATTATTCCTCCTGTCCGGTAACGGTAATTTGGCGTGTGTGATCGTCTATTGGCGTTATGGTGATATATCGGGTGTTTGGCGGAAGCGCTTCTGGAAATCTTTCGCTCCACTCTATTGCGAGAATGGCGCCCGATTCGAGATAGTCGTAATATCCTGTCACAAGCAGCTCTTCTTCTTCCTCCAGCCGATACCAATCAAAATGTGCGAGCGGCGGGGAGCCTGGATATTCGTTGACAATGGCAAACGTCGGACTGGACGGCTCTCCTTTGCAATTTAGGTAGCTGGCAAGCGCACAGATCAATGCGGTTTTGCCGGCTCCCATAGGACCGCGGAAGGCCAGAACGTCTCCGGGACGACAGCTTTTTGCCAATTCCTGTGCAAATGCTTCCGTCTCTTTCAGCGATGTGGTAATGATTCTATTTTTCATTCTTAAAAATAACTCCGTAATATTTCCGTTTTCTACCGAAACGGTATGCGCCGCCGGATGTTTTGGCAGTCCTGGCATGGTCATGACGTCGCCGGTGAGGAATACTGCGAATCCGGCTCCCGAAAAGAGGCGCACCTCCCGTACTGTAATGGTAAAATCCTCCGGCGCACCCAGTTTGGTTGGATCATCGGAGAAGGAATATTGCGTTTTTGCCACACATACCGGAAGAGTTTCATATCCTAACCGCTTGATGGCCGCAAGTTGCTCTTTGGCGGCTTTGGTATATTTGACCTCTTTGGCACCGTAGATCCGTGTGGCAATCCGTTCCATTTTCTCTTCCATAGAAAGGGAAGGCTGGTACAGCGGTGTAAAATGAGACGTTATGCCGCAGGCTTTTACCACCTCTTTTGCAAGATTTAGACCGCCATTGCCGCCCGCTGTATAAACGTCTGCCGCCGCAAAGGGACAATCGATCTCCTTACAGGCTGCGGCAATTGCCGCTATTTCGGAGTCGGTATCCGTTGCAAAGCAGTTGAGCGCCGCTACGACCGGAACCCCGTATTGTCGCATATTTTCAATATGACGTTTTAAGTTTCCAAATCCTTTGAGCAATGCTGCGGCGTTTGGTTGTTCCAGCGTTTCCCGTGCTGCTCCACCGTGATACTTGAGGGCGCGGATGGTGGCGACTACTACAATGCAGTCGGGGGAAAGGTTAGCGGTTGGACATTTTAAATCCAAAAATTTCTCGGCGCCCAAATCAGAACCGAAGCCGGCCTCTGTGATTGCATACTCTCCCAGCTTGAGCGCCATACGGGTTGCCTTCACAGAGTTGCAGCCGTGCGCGATATTGGCAAAGGGACCGCCGTGTATCAGCGCCGGTGTATGTTCGATGGTTTGAACAAGATTCGGGCAGATCGCGTCCTTTAACAATGCGCACATTGCGCCGGCCGCCTGAAAGTCGCGGGCATACAACGCTTCCCCCTGATAGCTGTAACCGACTAAAAGGTTGCCCAGCCGTTCTTTTAAATCCTCTAAGTCGGTTGCAAGACATAAGATAGCCATTACTTCGCTGGCTACGGTAATGATAAAGCCGTCCTCGCGCGCGACGCCTCCGGTTTTGCCGCCTAAGCCAACGATGATATGACGCAGCGCGCGGTCGTTCATATCCAGGCAGCGGCGGATTACAATTCGGCGCGGATCTAGTTGGAGCGGATTCCCCTGATGCAGATGATTGTCCACCAATGCGCACAACAGATTATTGGCAGAGGTGATAGCGTGAATATCTCCGGTAAAGTGAAGGTTGATCTCCTCCATTGGCAACACCTGAGAAAAACCGCCGCCGGCAGCTCCCCCTTTGAGACCGAACACCGGACCCAACGAGGGTTCCCGCAATGCCAGCACTGATTTCTTTCCAAGTTTTTGCAAAGCCTGCGCCAGACCGATACTGACGGTGGTTTTTCCTTCGCCGGCCGGGGTGGGGCTCATTGCGGTTACCAGTACCAGCTTGCCGTCCGGCGCTGAGGAAAGCCGTTTTTCAGCCTGCGGGTCAAGCTTTGCTTTATATCGACCGTATGGCAGAAGCTCCTCTTCCAATAACCCCGCCTGTTTCCCAATGTCCTGAATTGGCAACAGACAAGCCTGATTTGCAATTTCAATATCTGTCATCCCGAATCCTCCTCTATATCTGTTCGGTTGTCATTGCTTCACAGCATTTGAAGTGAAGCGTCAGCTTCCTTTATCATAGCACAATATCACCTTTTTGTGAATACTATCCGGAAAAGGTTGAAAAAATTTTTGTACAGAGGTATAATAAGCAAGGAACTTGAAAAAAATTTGAGGAATCTGCTTATGAAAGATTTTTTTAAAAAAGCAGGAAGTGAAATCATCGCTTATCTTCAAATTACCGATAAGGTGATTTTGTTGATGGCGGCTGCCCTTTCATTCCTTTCTTGCCTTCTCATTTATTCTTTGTACCCGGAATCAATTTCTTCGCTTAACCCGGTCATTACACAGGCTGGAGCGAGTCTGATTGGTATTGCCTGCGCTATTTTTCTATCTACTTTTCATTATCGCCAAATCGCGGATTTGTGGAAATTCTTTGCGCCTCTTTCGCTCCTTCTTTGTCTGCTCACCTTTACTCCGCTTGGGCAGATGCGCGGTGGAACCGGAATGGGGTCGGATGACCTGAACTGGCTCAATCTCGGTTTTATTACCATCCAGCCGTCCGAATTTTTAAAGGTAGCCTTCATTCTTACCTTTTCTCTCCATTGCTGCAC
>CAKRVU010000096.1 GCA_934408835.1 uncultured Oscillospiraceae bacterium
CCTCAGAAGCGTGGTCAGCTGCACAGCGAGAAATAGCAAGTCCAATCAATTCGTGTGCCTTTTGCTCCGACTCATCTTTTAATTGCTGCTCAAAAGACGCAAGGCGAACCGCTTTTTCGTGAGTCAATTCGCCGTCAAACCGCTTTAAAAGATATTCCTTGGCCTGCGCGGCTGTAAATCCGGAAATGGTCTCAAGCAGTTTTTGTTGTTGATTGCTGTATTCTTTCGCCTCTTTTTTGTGCTCCTCCGCCTGTTTGAGCTTTTCTTGAAGCTGCTCTTCCTTCTTTTCGTGTGCTTCCAGTTTGCGGTCGAGCGTTTCTTCCTTTTGCTGCAGCCGGCGTTCCTGACGAAGTACCTCGTTACGGCGGTCTTTGATTTCTCCTTCTGCTTCATTGCGAAGCTTGTAGATGTCGTCCTTTGCTTCAATTAAGGCTTGCTTTTTTTGGGCTGCGGCTTCTTTGCCCGCGTCCTGCAAAATTCGAGCCGCCTGATCTTCAGCGCTCCCAATTTCAGCCTCTGCGATTTGTTTTCGATATTTAACGCCGATTTTGAAAAAGAGGACGCTGCATAAACCGCCAGAGACAATGACGGCAATCACAATGCATAAAATTACAATTGCGGTGTCCATTCAGATAAGAACCTCCTTTTTTACTTTATTTCTTTCATCAAATGAAGGGTGTTTTTAAGAAAAGAAAATCGTTTTTATCCGGCAACTGTAGGGTTGCTGTCAAACCGATTACGGCTTTATCGCTATATTCAACCGTTCCGATCAGCATTTTGATCAGGTAATCGGATTTTGATAGTAATCACACTGCTGGCATAATATAGTTTTATTGTAAAACACAAACGGGAATCTGTCAAGGGGAAATTCAAATAAGCTCACGCCCGTCTCATAAAAACAAAGGAAGTCAAATGAACAGTTAGCATCTTTAAGAAAGAACAGAGAATATACTTGCCTTGACAAAAGACTTCTTAGCAACTGCAGCAATCAAATTTTTATGGACAGTAAGAGCACGTTTTTACAAAAAATTCATGACTTTCTATGTTTAACATCTTTTGAAAAACTGGGATTTCATTGGTATTTTTATGGATTGCTTTCTGTTCATAATTACATCATTGCCAATGATATATGCACTGTGAATTTGTAGCGCACTGTGGAGTTTTCCTGTACTACAAATCGCTTTAAATCGCTTTCTCGTCTATTACAACTACTTCTCCATCTGTTCCAATCCGTTTCCACAGTATCTTGATCACTGCATTTCCACCTTCTCTGCCATCCCCATGCTTAAGATTTTATGAATAAATCACTAGGTTTCTCAATGTACCTATTTTCACATAGTACCGCACAGATGATGAGCTGCCAATACATATTTCACATAACATGCATGCTCATTATACTTTATTTCAAATATCCGCTTTCTCATTTTTTACATCTATCTCATCTTTCGAATTCTAGGATACCGTTTTTAGTAAGCCAGACGTGACTCTTTTTTGACAACTCCTTGACAGCCTACCGGATTTGTGATATCATGAAAACGGTTTCAGACTGCGATTTAATCCAGTCCAACAGGATAGTAAAAAACGCAGCCTGATGAGAAAAAACAGCGGTTACAGTCCGCTCACGAACACTCTTTTTGCAGCTATGCATTTTCCGGCGCATCAGAAAGAATCGCCACTCATCCAAACGCTTTTGCAGCGGCAAAGAGAACCCCTATGACGACGATACCTTCTCGTTTTAATCTGAACGGGAGCTTTTTTCTATCATTTTTAATCTGTTTGGAGGAATCAATGATGCAATGGACAGGCGTAAATGAACTGCGCGAAAAATTTCTTGCTTTTTTTGAACAAAAGGGACATAAACGGTTGGAAAGCTTCCCGCTCATTCCGCAGGAGGATCACAGCCTGCTACTGATCAATTCAGGAATGGCGCCGATGAAAAAATGGTTTTTAGGACAAAGCGTTCCCCCTTCCAAGCGGGTAACCACCTGCCAAAAATGCATTCGCACGCCCGACATTGAACGCGTGGGGAAAACCTGTCGCCACGGCACCTTTTTTGAAATGCTCGGCAACTTTTCCTTTGGCGATTATTTTAAAGAAGAAGCCACTGCATGGGCATGGGAATTTGTAACGCAGGAACTGGAAATCCCTGTCGAACGCCTCTTTATCTCGATTTATGAAAAGGACGACGAGGCTTACGAAATCTGGACCAAAAAACGCGGCGTTGACCCCTCTCATATCGTACGCCTGGGCAAAGAAGATAACTTTTGGGAGATAGGTTCCGGTCCCTGCGGCCCCTGCTCCGAAATCTACTTTGACCGCGGTCCGGAAACAGGCTGCCAAAGTCCCGACTGCGGAGTCGGCTGCGACTGCGACCGGTTTGTAGAGTTCTGGAACCTGGTATTTTCCCAGTATAACAGCGATGGAAACGGTCATTATGAACCGATGGAACGCCCCAACATTGATACCGGAATGGGTCTTGAACGTCTAGCCTGTATCCTCCAAGAGGTAGACAACCTCTTTGAGGTGGATACAGTGCAGAACATTATGACGCACATCTGCCGGATTGCACACACCAAATACCATGAAAACCCCACAACCGATATTTATCTGCGCGTCATCACTGACCATATCCGAAGCAGCGTCTTTTTGGTTGCAGACGGAGTCATTCCGGGCAACGAAGGGCGCGAATATGTGCTCAGAAGACTGATTCGCCGCGCCGCGCGCAATGGGAAACTTCTGGGGATTACCCGCCCGTTCTTATATGAAGTGGCGCAAACAGTCGTTGCAGAAAACAAAGCGGCTTATCCTCGGCTGACCGAACTGTCCGATTATATTCAGCAGATCATTCAAGCCGAAGAGGAAAACTTTCATAAAATCCTGGAACGCGGCATGAATCTGCTCAATCAGACGATTGACCGATTGGACGCGCGAATGGAGGACACCCTTTCCGCCGAAGAATGTTTTGCCCTCTGTGATACCCACGGATTCCCCTTCGATTTAATCAAGGAATTTGTAGAAGAACGGAATATGCAAGTAGACGAAGCGGGCTACCGCGAACTGATGGAGCAACAGCGTACACGCGCCCGAAACGCAGCGGCGTCCGATTCAGTCGCCTGGTCGGAGGATACTGTACGGCTTCAGGAACCGGCTACCGAGTTTATCGGTTACGAAACCTTTTCCTGTGAAGCTTCTCTCCTCCATATCTTCGATGAAAATACAGAAATAGAGACCGCCAAAGCCAGCCAAACAGTCCGTCTGATATTCGACCGCACTCCCTTCTATGCAGAAAGCGGCGGGCAGGTGGCCGACCACGGAATCTTTACTCTTGAAGACGCTGTAGTGAATATCAGCGACTGCCAAAAGATTCCATCGGGACAATACGTCCACTTTGGTAAAGTCATGACCGGTCAAATACAACGAGGTCAAAACGGCACGTTGCAGATTGACGGTGCCCGGCGCGCAGCGATTGCCCGCAACCATACGGCAGCTCATCTGCTCCAGCGTGCGCTGCGGAATGTGTTGGGAAATCACGTTCACCAGTCAGGACAGCTGGTGGACAACCGGCGCCTGCGGTTTGACTTCAATCACTTCGAGCCGCTTTCCGCAAACGAAATAAAGCGGATATCGCAAGAAGTCAACGACCAGATTTTATCCGGACTCCCTGTCCAAATTTGCGAGACCGACATTCAAACGGCAAAAAAACGCGGCGCTATGGCGCTGTTTGGAGAAAAATATGGTGAAATTGTCCGAATGGTAAATGCAGGCGGCTACTCGATAGAGCTTTGCGGCGGCACCCATGTGGACAATACGGCAAAAATCGGATTGTTTCAGATTTTGTCCGAAAGCTCCGCTTCAGCCGGTATTCGCCGCATCGAGGCTGTGACCGGTTCCGGCGTTTTAAACCTGATTTGTGAAACTCAGTCCCTCCTTCACAACGCCTGTCAGCCGCTAAAGCTTTCCAATCCTCAAGATCTTCCGCAAAAAATCAAGGCGCTCTCCGCCGAATTGAAAGAGGCAAAACGGGAAATCGATTCTTTGAACAGCCGGTTAGCCTCCAATCAGCTCGAACAACTGTTCAGCGACGGCATTACCGAGGTGGACGGAATCCGCGTAGCCTCCACCACCTTCAGCGGCGTTGACAATAAGGCGCTCCGAACCATTGGCGACCGCTTCAAGGAAAAGAGTGGCGCGCTGGTAGCGGCATTCGCCACCATCAAAGACGGAAAAGGAACCCTCCTTGTCATCTGTACCCCCGAAGCGATCAAACGCGGAGCGCGCGCCGGAGATATTGTCCGCGAGCTGGCCGCCCTTGCCGGCGGAAAAGGCGGCGGTCGTCCTGACAGCGCCATGGCCGGCATTCGTGAAATTTTCAAATTGGACGAAGCCCTAGCGCAGCTTCCGGCAATTGTGCAAAAATGGACTCATCCCGATCAGGAAGAAACACTGTAAATAATCTGCAAAGGTCAGGAAACAAAAAATCAATGGCGGCAACAGTACGTCGCCAATTCAGAATAGGAGCGAAGACCATGAACAATTGTTTGTTTTGTAATCTTGCAGCGGGCAAAATTCCATCTAAAAAAGTGTATGAGGATGAAACGATTCTTGCATTTTACGATGTTTCTCCGATTGCACCGGTACACGTTCTGATTATTCCGAAGGAGCATATCGCGTCGCCTAACGATGTATCAGAAGAAAATGCAGCTGTTATCGCGCATATTTTTCAGACCATCCCCTTGCTGGCAAAACAGCTCGGACTCCAGAACGGATACCGCGTAATCACCAATTGTGGAAAGGATGGCGGACAGACAGTGCCCCATCTTCACTTCCATCTCCTGGGCGGGAAAGCAATGAATTGGAGCTGCTGACGTTTGGTCAGCATGCCTGCTCAGCCTGTGCAGTCGTCCAAAGAAAAGCGCAGCATTTTGAATGGCGGATAAATTTTTAGAAAAAAACTTGCATGCAGGTGAAACCTGTGATATAATGAATCTGATAGAATGTTTGCGCTGCCAATCAACCAAAATACACCCCTATAGCCAATGCTGTTTTCGTCTCTGTCAGCAGGATAAAAAAACAGTCGCTCATCCTTCTCTTTTCATGGGGTTTTGCGTAAACAGATTGCGCCATTTGACGCTTTTGCTGAACGGTACAAAGAAAAAAGAACAATCAAAATGGAGGTTATATGATGTCGATTTGGGAAATCATCGGCGGTGTTTTACTGATTATTTCCGGCATATTGCTGGTTATCATCGTGCTTTCGCAAGAAGGAAAGGAAAACGGTCTTTCCGGAGCGATTCAAGGAGGAAGTGCAGAATCCTACTTGAATACCAACGGCGGAAACCGCACCAGAGACGCACGTTTAAAGAGAATGACCAAAATCCTGGCAATCGTCTTTTTTGTATTGACGATACTCGCTAACGTTGCCGCCGTTTTTCTATCGGTTTAAAAAATTTCCCG
>CAKRVU010000097.1 GCA_934408835.1 uncultured Oscillospiraceae bacterium
CGCTTATATCATGCTGACCCATGTTACTTCTATTTCATGGGGCACCTCCGGTCTTCCCGGTGTGTTGTTGATGACGCCGGAAAGCATGCTGAATTATATCATCGGACTGCTCATTGGCATGATTGGCGGCTTTATTTTAGGATTTATCTTTGTGCGCGATAATGACATTGAAAAGGTGTAGGTAGCGCCAAAAAATAATATCAATCAAAGGGGCTTTTCCGAAATGGGAAAGCTCCTTTTTTATCTGAATCCGCAGCAAAATATTTCGTTTGTTACATAAACAGGAATGATTGTCCATATAATGAAGCAGCAGAAAAACAAAGGGAGTGAGCAAATTGCAGAGGGAGCAATGTCAAAACGACCGACTGTTTGATATCATATGTTGTTATGTAAACAGACAATTATTCAAAGACGGGGCGATCGATGAGACGCTTTATGAATATGCCAAAAACAAATTAACCGATCAGCGGGTGAAGGAAAAAGGGGAGACGTGTCATGGATCTATATGAAATTCGGTCTGCCCTGCAAAAAGGAAACTCTATTTATGATTTGAAACTGCGCGTTACCTTTTATGCGCGCGTCTCGACTGACAAAGATGAACAGCTTCATTCATTACAAGCACAGGCATCTTATTATACCAATTTGATTCAAAGTCATCCCGGATGGGAATATGTCCCCGGATACATAGATGAAGGGATTAGTGGAGCTAGCGTGCGGAAGCGGGAGAGCTTTTTGCAGATGATTGAGGATGCAAAAAATGGAAAGTTTGATTTTATTCTCACAAAAGAAATCAGCCGATTTAGCCGCAACACGCTGGACAGCATTCAGTACACACAGGATCTTCTTCGGTCAGGGGTCGGCATTTATTTTCAAAATGATAATATCAATACCTTGCTGCCAGACGCAGAGCTTCGACTTGCCATTATGGCATCAATTGCGCAGGATGAGGTACGAAAACTTTCTGAACGGGTTCGGTTTGGTTTTCAACGGGCTATTGAAAAAGGGGTTGTACTTGGAAATAGCAGTATTTGGGGATATCGTAAATCCTGTGGAACATTAGTGATTGAAGATTCGGAGGCTGTTTGGATTAGAAAGATATTCGATCTTTATGCCAACCAAAATTATGGAATTCGCGCTATTTGCAAATGGCTGGAGGAAGAGGGAATTTACAATCATAATGGAAACCGGTTTTCATTTACCACAGTTCGCAATATCCTGCGGAACCCGAAATATAAAGGATACTATTGTGGGAATAAGAGCCATAAATACGATTATAAACTTTCTGAGGTGAAGGAGCTTTTGCCCGAGGAATGGGTGGTTTACCGAGATGAGGAGCGAGTACCACCGATTGTATCGGAAACTTTATGGGAAAAAGCCAACCAAATTTTGAATCGGCGGGGGGAAGAAAAGAAGGCAAAAGGGGGGAGCGGCGGGAACCAGCGCTACTCTTACAGTGGCAAAATTTATTGTGTTGCAGACGGTCAGGTTTTTTATCGGCGGGTATCCCATTCTTCTGGTAAAGATACAGAACTATGGAGATGTCGGAGGTATTTGACGGATGGAAAAGAAAAGTGCGATGCGCCATCGGTGACAACGGAAGCACTCGATGGGGTCATAAAGGATCTAATTGGGACAAGGATAGATGCTAAAGAGGTAATGGTAAAGTTGTATTCTATTTATCTGGAGTGCGCGGAACAAGGGGCACAAAAAAAGGAATTGTATCGTCTACAGGGGGAAATTAATCGGCTGCTGCAAAGAAAAGATCGGCTATTGGACTTAAACTTGGATGGTAGAATTGATGACGATGAATTTTCTCAACGCAATGTGCAGTATAACAAAAAAATTTCACAAATGAAAGGAAGGGTGGAGCAGATATTAAAAGAACAACAGGACTATCAAGATTCGTCCGCATTTTTGATCAAGGTTGCGCGTGGAACAAGGAGAGCTCTTTTGTTTGTTGATCAAATTCCAAGGGGTCTTGTGGAAGAAATGATAGAGCGAATTACGGTAGGCAGAACCGATAGGGGCGCCACGGAGGTATGCTTTTATTTGGTGGGGGAATGTACCCCTGTTCGTACTGAATATGTGGCGAAAAAACTTCGTATTTGTCATCCACAATCCCTTTGTTGCAACTCTTGCACATGATGAGAGCAGATATTATGACAGAAGTCAGTCCCATTGTCGGTTCCGAAAAGCAGTCGGAAGAACTGGTGATGTATCTGCTCAATGATTTCAAAGAGGATCCTGAGAAATTGTGGGAATCAAATATTTTTGGAAAATCGTTGCACGAACTGGTAAATGAGGGTCTTCATAACAAATTGTATCGGATGCCTGTTGACGCTCGTATGAAACTACAGGAAACGGTAGAGCGGATTATTAATGAAGGTTGCAGCGGACTAATCTGCATTATTTTATAATGATGTTTTGATGGAGTTTGCTTTGTTATAGTATCCTTTCGTGTATTCTTGAAAACATTGATGGAACGATGATTTGAACGAAATATAGATCATCTAAGTAAAATGGCTTGACGTTTATCCGGGTAGACGTCAGGTCATTTTGTTTGGTTAATGAAAAAGATATCATGTTTTTTTATCGCTGGAACAAGGGCATTTCACTTAAAAACAACGACAAAAACCCGAGATTCAATAAACTGAATCTCGGATTTTTTATCGTAGACAAATATTCATTTAATGATGAAATTTGGTTTTAACGTTACTCAGCGTCGTAAAGTTTCTCCAAATCTTTTAAATGCTCAAATCTTGCCATCGAATCTTTCTCAGCTTTTGCAAAGAGTACTTTTGCTTTTTCTGGATTCTGACGGGAAAGTGCATTATACCGAACCTCGTTCATGATGAAGTCTTGGTAACTTGCGGTAGGAGCTTTACTATCAACTGTCAGCGGGTTTTTCCCTTCTGCCTTGGCTGCTGGATTATAACGGAAGCAATTCCAATAACCTGAAGCAACTGCATTTTTTTCTTCTGTTTGAGATTTGCTCATGCCACCCTTGATACCGTGATTGATACAAGGAGCATAGGCAATGATGATGGACGGGCCATGGTATGCTTCAGCTTCTGTTAGAGCCTTAATGCATTGATTGTAATCCGCTCCCATTGCAATTTGTGCGACATAGACGTAACCATAGCTCATTGCAATTTGCGCGAGATCCTTCTTCTTCACTTCTTTACCGCCTGCGGCAAACTGTGCCACAGCACCGGTTGGAGTGGATTTCGAGGACTGACCACCGGTATTGGAATATACTTCGGTATCGAACACCAGAATATTGACATCCTCTCCGGAAGCGATTACATGATCAAGACCGCCGTATCCGATATCGTAAGCCCATCCGTCTCCGCCAAGAGCCCATACGGATTTCTTATTGAGGAATTCTTTGTCCGCCAGAATATCTTCTCCAACGCCAGCATTTTCGAGCGCGGTAATCAGGGCATCGGTGGCGGGTTTATTGTCTTTGCTTGAATCTTTTGTAGCCAGATAATTTTCGCAGGCTTCTTTCAGCTCTCCGGACGCAGTCTCTGACAACGCTTCTACTTTTCCGATCAAACGGTCGCGCAGTGTCTTTTGCGCCATGTTAATTCCGAATCCAAATTCTGAGTTATCCTCGAAGAGAGAATTGGCCCAGGCGGGTCCAAGACCGTCCTTGTTGGTAGTATACGGAGTTGCCGGGGAGGAACCGCCCCAGATAGAGGAACATCCAGTCGCATTGGCAATATACATTCTGTCTCCAAACAGCTGAGTGACTGTTTTGGCATAAGGAGTTTCACCACAGCCGGCGCATGCGCCCGAGAATTCAAGGAGCGGCTGTTTAAACTGACTGCCTTTGACAGTGGTTTCTTTGAATTTTTCGAGAACCTCCGGTTTAGAAGGCAAAGATTGTGTATAATGGAAGACGGATTGCTGCGCCAGCTCGTTTTCTGTTGGAGCAAAAGTAAGCGCTTTTTCTCCCTTCTTGCCGGGGCAGACATTAATGCAAGAGCCGCACCCGGTGCAGTCAAGTACTGAAATAGTGACAGCGAATTTTTTGTCGGCAAAACCAGTCATAAGTACTGATTTGGTGCCATCGGGGGCATTAGCCGCTTCTTCTTCCGTCATGGCTGCTGGACGAATGACTGCGTGAGGGCAGACATAGGAGCAGAAATTACACTGAATACAATTTTCGGGAATCCAAGAGGGGACATCTACGGCGATACCGCGTTTTTCGTAGGCAGCAGAGCCTTGCGGGAGGAATCCGTCCGCATATTTTTTGAATGCGGAAACCGGAAGTTGATCGCCTTGCTGTGCGTTAACCGGAATTAAGATGTCGTTAACAAAATCAACCAATTGCTGATTGTCTCCGGTAACGTGATGTTTGAAATCTTCCGGCTGTGCAGTTGCCCAGGAGGCAGGAATTTCCACGTGAGTGACTGAATTGCAGCCGCGCTCAATCGCTTCATGGTTCATGGCAACAATTTTCTCACCTTTTTTGCTGTAAGAGGCGGTAGCTGCGTCTTTCATCAATTGTACAGCCTTATCGATCGGGATAATATTTGCAAGTTTGAAAAATGCAGATTGGAGGATCGTGTTGATTCTTCCGCCAAGACCAATTTCTTTTCCAAGTTTTACGCCGTCGATGGTGTAGAACTGAATGTTGTTATTGGCAATGTAACTTTTTACCTGTCCGGGAAGGTGAGTTTCCAGCTCTTCAGCGTTCCAGCTGCAATTCAGAAGGAAGATTCCGCCTGGTTTCACATCCTGTACAATGTTATATTTGTTGATATACGAAGGATTGTGGCAGGCTACAAAATCTGCCTTGGAGATCAGATAAGTCGACTTAATTGGTTTTTCTCCGAAACGAAGGTGAGAGACTGTGACGCCGCCTGATTTTTTAGAATCATAAGCAAAATAAGCCTGTGCATACATGTCGGTATTATCGCCGATGATTTTGATGGAGTTTTTATTTGCGCCTACGGTGCCGTCTGCGCCCAATCCCCAGAACTTACAGCTTGTAGTTCCTTTTGGAGCAGTTTCCAGATGCTCGCCGAGCGGAAGTGAAAGGAAGGTAAGGTCATCATCAATTCCGATGGTGAAGCGCTTTTTGTCTTTGTTATCAAAGACTGCTTTGATTTGTGTCGGGGTAGTGTCTTTGGAAGCAAGACCATAACGACCGCCAAAGACCGGAACATTTTCAAATTTACTGCCTTTTAATGCGGCAATCACATCAAGGCAAAGAGGTTCGGCAATGGATCCAGGCTCTTTGGTGCGATCAAGGACAGAAATTTGCTTGACGCTGTCTGGAATCACATTCAAAAGATATTTTGCACTGAACGGACGATAAAGGTGAACCTTAACAACGCCAACCTTTTCGCCGGCAGCAAGGAGTGTATCTACCGTTTCTTCAATGGTATCGTTGACCGATCCCATGGCTACAATAATATGTGTGGCGTCGGGAGC
>CAKRVU010000098.1 GCA_934408835.1 uncultured Oscillospiraceae bacterium
CATTATATACCTTCCGCTCCCCAATTACAAGTATGGCGCGGGAAAATTCCAAATCAAAAGGGATAGCAAAAACCGGCTCTTGCGACAGACGGTTTTAAAAGGCTTATCACCGCGGCTTCTCATCCAGAAAAACCGCGTTGACTCAGCGCCTCAACTTTATTACAAACGCAGCCCTTCAATGGAATCAATCGGAAGGGTAAATAAAATTCCAGTGTTCGGTTCTGACAGGGATCCTATCACCCGATTGACAGTCTCCCGAAACAATTCTTCTTGCTGCCCATCCACTACCGTAAAGATGGTGCGATTCTCTGGATTTTGAGGATCAAGCAATGCCTTGAGAGAATTCATAAAAACGCTCTCCCCATTTGAATATAAAGAACTGGCCATCCCCATAGAATTCAGGATCGTTGCGCCTCTAAGTCCTCCGTTTGAAAGCGCCAGCAGCAACTCATCCAGCTTTTCCACATCATTGAGTACAAAAATAAGCAGTTTCATCCGTTTCCCTCCTGTTATCATCTCCACCGCTATCGGTTTGCTTGTCGCCGCGTCCGCCGGTAAAAGTCGGCTGATATCATACGACTGTGTTTTTCGCTTTATTATAGCACAAAGACGCGCCCGCTTCAATCCCGAATCGGCAAAGATTTTTAATCTGATAAGGTCTGATTTTGTAAGGATTTGTCTCAGATCCATTCTTTCGACCTGAACCCGCAAAAAGGGACAAAAACACCCACCTCAACCAGAAGGAATCTCTTTGAAATAACGCGCGCATTTTTGCCTTGACAGCAAATAGAAGTTGTGGTATGCTGAGTTTATCGGACAACATGTCCGTATGCCTATTACAATATAAATCATAAAGGAGACTGAGTTAAGATGACAACACAGGAATTGATTCAGACAGCGGCGACAGCCCGCGAAAACGCCTATGTTCCCTATTCTCATTATAAAGTAGGCGCCGCCTTGGTAGCAGACGACGGCACCGTTTATACCGGCGCAAACATCGAGTTTGTCAACGGCACCTCCAATTGCGCAGAACGCACAGCTCTCTTCCACGCAGCCGCAGAAGGAGTCAGACGGTTTCAAAGGATTGCCGTTGTAACAGAAGACGGTTCCGGAACCCCCTGTGGCTTTTGCCGTCAGGCTTTGGTAGAATTTTGCCCCCTCGATATGGAAGTAATCGTGTCTGATATCAACGGAAACTATCGTTCTTATACCCTCGAACAGCTGCTGCCGGTTCCGTTTACCCCCGACGTGCTCCAAAAGTAATCAAATTTCGCTTCTTCCAACAGTCTTTTTCCAAAATGGGAAGCCCCCTCAATAAGCGCCAATTTGAAAAAGCTCGTCAAGCGTTCTCGAAAATTTTACACAAAAACAATAAAATATCAATTCTATTGCTTGTAATAAACTGATATAATGAAAGAGAACTTGAATGGTTTTCAATCAATTGTTGATGAAAGGAGTCATAAAACCATGAAAAAATTAGCATTATTTATCGGCGCGGCATTATCTATGTCTCTGCTGTTCGCTGGATGCAGCTCGTCGACCCCAACGGAAACATCCGCTACACCTTCTTCTGAAAGCAGCGTGAGCGGAACTGTAGAAAGCGGAAATGCCAGCGTTGCAGGGACCACTTGGAAACTGGTCGACGGAACCGTAACAGACCCTAGGACCGGTAATACTGTCGCAAGCGAAGACTTGGTTGCCCTGCTCGGATCTCTGTCCTTGACTTTTAATAACGACGGAACATTCACCTTCACCTATGGAGATGTTTCCAGCGAAGGCACCTATGTGCAGGACGGTTCTATTGTTACGATTACCGAACAGTCCGGCGAAACCGCTTCTTTCTCAGTTGAGGGCGGTCTTATGACCTGGGATATCAATGGAAACATCTTGATTTTGTCGCAGGGGTAAGCCTTTCCATCTGAACCGGCTTCAAAGGATTCGATAAAAACTCTGAATTTGAATTTATTTGAACTGAATAGGAATCGCGTGAAATGGCTTGAGATCTGTGTAAACAGATATCATGCCATTTTATTTGCGTTTTTCCGGCAATCCTTTTTTCACAGGAGCTGTCGGCAACCAGTTCTAACTCCGGCATAAAAGCGCACCGACACTTTGTTTCTTTGTCGGCAAAAACGAATTCATCATTTTGGGATACTTCAAAGTGTTTACCGCCCGGCTGTCAACGCCCGACCGCGGTAATGGACGCAAACAAACGAAACGGTATAAAATCAGGATGGACAAACGCAATCGGAAACAGGCAGGAGAAAATGTATGGGAAACGAAACGCTATTTGATTCAAATATTGGGACGGTAATTCCGGTCGACATCGAACGGGAGATGAAGAAATCGTTCCTGGATTATTCGATGTCAGTTATTGTGAGCCGTGCGCTTCCGGACGTACGCGACGGCTTAAAACCGGTACATCGCCGGATTATCTATACCCTTTGGGAAAATGGAATTTTCCCCGAAAAGGCGTACCGTAAATGCGCCGATACAGTCGGTTCGGTGCTCGGACGGTATCATCCGCATGGAGACGCTTCGGTCTACGACGCTCTGGTGCGTATGGCTCAGGATTTTTCCTTACGTTATCCATTGGTGGACGGACATGGAAATTTCGGCTCGGTGGACGGCGACCCGCCGGCAGCCTATCGTTATACCGAAGCAAAAATGAGCAAAATCTCAATGGAGATGATTACCAACATCAACAAAGATACCGTTGATTTTGGAATGAACTACGATGACCGTCTGAAGGAGCCGGAGGTTCTCCCCGCCCGGTTTCCAAACCTACTGGTAAACGGCTCGACAGGAATCGCCGTCGGCATGGCAACCAATATTCCGCCGCACAATCTTTGTGAAGTGATCGATGCCATCTGTCTGCTCATCGACAACCGGGACGTTGAGCTTCCCGAGTTGATGTCAAAAATCAAAGGTCCCGATTTCCCAACAGGTGGTATCATCATGGGTCAATCGGGAATCCGCGCAGCTTATGCAACCGGTCGCGGAAAGATCATTGTCCGTTCCCGTACTGAAATTGAAGAGTATAAACCGGGCCGCTTCCGAATTTTGGTAAGCGAGCTTCCATACCAAATCAACAAAGCTCGCCTCATCGAAAGTATCGCCGCGCATGTAAAGAATAAAAAGATCGAAGGCATCGTCACCCCGCGCGACGAGTCAGGGCGCGACGGAATGAGAATTGTCATCGAAATCAAACGGGACGCCAACCCGCAGCTGGTACTGAATCAGTTGTTCCGATACACACAAATGCAAGAAACCTTCGGCGTAATCAACCTGGCGCTGGTGGACGGCGTCCCCAAGGTGATGACGCTCAAAGAAATGCTCTGTCATTATATTGATTTCCAGGCAAATGTCGTCAAACGCCGTACAGAGTACGACTTGAAAAAAGCCCGCGAACGGGAACACATTTTGCAGGGATTAAAGATCGCGCTGGATTATATCGATCAGGTCATCGCTACCATACGCGCCTCCAAAACCATTCCCGAGGCCAGAGAACATTTGATGGAGCGGTTCGGTCTGGACGAAATCCAGGCGGACGCCATTGTGAAAATGAGACTAGGGCAGCTCTCAGGTCTCGAACGTCAAAAAATTGAAGACGAGCTGACCGAGCTCCAAGAAGCTATCCGGGAATACTTGGATATTTTGGGAAGCCAGGCGCGAATCCTCGGAATAGTGAAGGAGGAGCTTTTAGCCGTCAAAGAAAAATACGGAGATCCTAGAAGAACCGACATTGTTGCCGTAAGTGGCGAAGTGGACATCGAAGACTTGATTCCAGAGGAAGAGTGCGTTGTCACCATGACCCATTATGGATACATCAAACGGCAGCCGATGGACGTATACAAAACGCAAAAGCGCGGCGGTCGCGGAATCAACGGAATGAAACAACGGGAAGAGGATTTTACAGAAGACATGTTCATTGCCTCGTCGCATGATCATATCCTGTTTATCACCAACCGTGGCGTGATGTATCGTCTGAAATGCTATGAAATCCCCGAAGGAGGACGAAACTCCAAGGGAATCAACCTGGTAAACCTGTTACCTTTGGCGTCGGACGAAAAAATCACAGCAATGCTCTGCACCAAGGACTTCGACCCGAACAAATATCTCGTTTGCGTTACCAAAAAAGGTCTCATCAAACGGACTCCACTGGATGCTTATCAAAACGTGCGCAAAAACGGATTGATCGCACTGACCCTGTTTGAAGATGACGAACTAGCTTTCACCCGTCTGACAGACGGAAACGATCAGCTCGTTGTGGCAACCGAAAACGGCATGGCAATCCGATTTGAAGAAACCGACCTCAGACCCCTTTCGCGAAAGGCGCGCGGCATTCGCGCCATCCGTCTGCACGGTGACGACAAGGTGGTTGGTATGGCGCGCGTGCGTCAGGACGACGTGTTAATCACAGTGACCGATAAAGGGCGCGGTCGCCGAACAGACGTATCTGAATATCGACTGCAAAACCGTGGCGGCTCCGGAATTCTGAACTATAAGGCAACGGAGGAAAAGGGCTTCGTTGTCGGAATACAGGTTGTAAACGAAGAAGACGATTTGATTTTGGTGTCCAACGACGGCATCATCATCCGCATCCGCGCAAACGAAGTCGCCAAAACGTCCCGCTACGGCGGTGGCGTTCGCGTCATGCGTTGCCCGGACGAGCGCCGTGTTGCCGCCTTTGCCCGGGCAGAGCACTCGGATTCTGAGGATACCGCACACCCAGAACCCGCCGAAGACGAGCAAACGAAAGATAATCCCACAGAATAAACCTTACAACAGTTAAACGGCGGCTCCCTCTCCATCCTCTACCCGGACAAGCTCGCGTTGCCGCCTTTGCCCGGGCAGAGCACTCGGATTCTGAGGATACCGCACACCCGGAACCAGCCGAAGACGAGCAAACGAAAGATAATCCCACAGAATAAACCTTATAACAGTTAAAAGGCGGCTCCCTCTCATCCGCTATCCGAACAATCTCGTGTTGCCGCCTTTGCCCAGGCGGAGCACTCGGATTCTGAGGATACCGCACACCCGGAATTCTCCGAAAAAGAAGGACAACAAAAAAGCTGCTGCACTGCGACATGACGTCGCCGGTGCGGCAGCTTCTCTTTGTTTAAGTTATCATGTTATCAAACGATTCCTTCTGCAATCATTGCCATACAAACTTTATGGAACCCGGCAATATTGCTTCCGGCAACCAGATTTCCGGCACAGTGATACTCCGCCGCCGCCGAAGCGCCCGCGGCAAAAATATCACGCATAATCTGGTGAATTTTCTCGTCCACCTCCTGGAATCTCCAGGGATAGCGAATGGAATTCTGTGACATTTCAAGACCGGAACAAGCAACGCCGCCGGCATTGGCCGCCTTGGCGGGACCAAACAATACGTCGTGCTCCAAAAACGCGTCGATCGCCGCCGGGGTAGATGGC
>CAKRVU010000099.1 GCA_934408835.1 uncultured Oscillospiraceae bacterium
TTGACGCAGTTACCAACGTGAATTATAACAGCGTGTTTTATATGACAAAACAGGTAGGGCTAATCATGATGCGGCAGCGCTCGGGGCGGATTATCAATGTCTCCTCTGTTGCCGGTGTTCACGGCAATGCGGGGCAGTTTAATTACGCCGCTGCAAAAGCTGGAATCATTGGAATGACCAAAAGCGCCGCGAAGGAGCTGGGCGGACGCGGTATCACAGTCAACGCCATTGCGCCTGGATTTATCAATACTGCGATGACGGCGGCGCTGCCGGAGCAGTACAAACAGGCGATCTTAAAGCAGATAGCGCTAAAGCGATACGGGGAGCCGGAGGAGGTTGCCGGTGTTGTCAGCTTTCTTGCCGGAAAGGACGCCGGCTACATCAACGGGCAAGTCATCGTGATTGACGGCTGCCTTTCGATGTAATGAAAAAAGTAACGGGATAAGGAGTTTGTGAATGAAACGGCATGTTGTAATTACAGGAATAGGCATAAAGTGTTCCGTTGGAAATCGGGTAGATGAATTTTGGAAGAATATTTGCGCCGCGAAACACGGAATCCGCCAGATTGATACGTTTGATACCACCTCATCTGAGGTGAAGGTTGCCGCAATCAATTCCGATTTCAAGCCGGAAGAATATTTAGATCGAAAGACGCTGCGTCGAACCGACCGGTTTTGTCAATTTGCGATCGCTGCTGCAGAGGACGCTTTGGAGGACGCAGGCAATCTCAAAGACTGCTATGACCCTTTTCGGGTGGGTGTGATCGTCTCCAGCGGAATCGGCGGCTTTGGAACGATAGAGAAGGAATATTCCAAGTATCTGGAAAAGGGCGGCAAGCGGATTTCTGTCTTTTTTGTGCCCATGATGATTTCCAATATGGCCGCCGGTATGATCTCGATTCGCAGCGGCTTTCAGGGTGCGAATATGGACATTGTGACCGCGTGCGCCTCATCGGCCAATGCGTTGGGGGAGGCCTTTCATAAAATCCGGGACGGCTATCTGGACGCTTGTATTACCGGCGGCTCCGAGGCGGCGATCACTGATTTTGCAATCAACGGATTTAACAATATGACCGCCCTTTCCCGTTCGGACGACCCTGATCGGGCGTCCATTCCGTTCGATAAGGAGCGGGACGGCTTTGTTATGAGCGAAGGGGCTGCCGTCTTAGTGCTGGAGGAGCTGGAAGCCGCCAAAAAGCGCGGTGCACATATTTATGCCGAGGTGGTAGGCTACGGTGCTACCGGGGACGCTTATCATGTGACAAGCCCCGCGCCTGATGGTATCGGCGCTATCAAATCGATGGAATTTGCCATTGCCGACGCTGGCATTACTCCGGCGGAGGTGGATTACCTGAACGCGCACGGCACCTCTACCGGCCCGAACGATCGTGTGGAGACGCTGGCGGCCAAGGCGGTGTTTGGGGAGCGGGCAAAGAGCTTGCCGATTTCTTCCACCAAGTCGATGACAGGGCATATGTTGGGAGCGGCCGGTGCAGCGGAAGGCGCTGTTTGCGCCCTTGCTCTGAAGGATGGCGTCATTCCGCCAACGGCCAACTACCGGACGCCGGACGAGGAATGCGACCTCGATTATGTGACCGAGGGCGCGCGGAAACAACCGATTCGTTATGCGCTGTCCAACTCTTTGGGCTTTGGCGGACATAACGCAACCATCTGTTTCAAAAAATACGAGGATTGAGAGAAAAACTATGGCAGACTTTACGTTTGATACCCAAAAGATAGACGATTTGATTCAGCGGGTGAAAAGCAGCGGAATTTATAAAATCAAACTCAAGTGCGATGAGTTTGAAATTGAAATTCAGACGACGCCCGCGCAGCCGTTCTTTTCTGCGGCGCCTGTGGAGCAAGCTGCGGCGAGCCGGAATCCCGCGGCGCTGTCTGATGCGGCAGATTCGGCTTTGACTGCGCAGGAGACGGGTCAGGTTGTAACAAGTCCGATTGTCGGCACTTTTTACGCGGCGCCGTCCCCTGACAAGCCGCCGTTTGTGAAAGAAGGACAATCGGTGAAAAAAGGGGATGTCCTCTTTATCATTGAGTCGATGAAGCTGATGAACGAGATTAAAAGCGAATATGACGGAACAGTCAAAAAAATCCTGGTGGAATCGGGCGACGGCGTGGAGTATCATCAACCGATTTTGATCATTGAATGAGGTGGTAACGATGGCGACTTTGACAAAAGAAGAGATTATGGAAATTATACCGCACCGGGATCCGTTTCTGTTGATTGATCGGGTGACCGATTTGCAGCCGGGCGTTCATGTTCAGGCGCAGAAGGATTTGACGGAAGAGGACTTCTGGTTTGCCGGACATTTTCCGGGTCGTCCGGTACAGCCGGGCGTGCTTACCATTGAAATGTTGGCGCAAGCGGGTGCTGTTTGTGTCCTGACACTTCCGCAGTATCGGGGGAAGCTTGCCTTTTTCGGCGGCATTGATAAGGCGCGTTTTAAACGGCAAGTGGTGCCGGGAGAGACGCTGGATTTGTCGGTACATATGCTCAAGCTGAGAACGCGGATGGGCGTTGGAAAGGCTGTTGCCACCGTTGGCGGGGAGATTGCTGTGACCGCGCAGATTCTCTTCGCTATCGGCGATTGATCGTTTTTGCGCACAGCGCAAACTTACCATTTGGAGGAAGAAGATGTTTGATAAGGTACTCATTGCCAACCGCGGAGAAATCGCGGTACGGATTATCCACGCTTGCCGGGAAATGGGAATCCCGTCGGTGGCCGTTTTTTCCGAGGCCGATCGGGAAGCGCTTCATGTACAGCTGGCCGATGAGGCGGTTTGTATCGGTCCTGCGGCCGCGAAGGACAGCTATTTGAATATTCAATCGATCCTTGCGGCCTGTGCTGTGACCGGTGCGAACGCGATTCATCCCGGATTCGGATTCCTTTCTGAAAACAGCTCGTTTGCGCACACCTGTCGTCGCTGCGGAGTCACCTTTATCGGACCTTCTGCCGAATCCATGGAGCAGATGGGGGATAAGGCGACGGCAAGGGAGACAATGAAACGCGCCGGAGTACCGGTGATTCCCGGTTCGGACGGTCTGATTACAGATCTCGAGCAAGCGAAGGAGATCGCTCGTTCCATCGGATACCCGGTCATGGTAAAGGCTACTTCCGGCGGCGGTGGTCGCGGAATCCGAAAGGTAGATACCCCCGATCAGCTGGAGGGTGCCGTTGCTGCCGCGCGGGCGGAAGCTGCTGCCTGTTTTGGAAACGACGGCGTTTATTTGGAAAAATATATTGTCAATCCGCGGCACATTGAGTTTCAAATATTGGCCGATTCTTACGGCAATACGGTTCATTTAGGAGAGCGCGACTGCTCCTTGCAGCGGCGGAACCAGAAGATGATAGAGGAGTCGCCCAGCCCGGCGGTGGACAGCGCGCTACGCGAGCGGATGGGTGAGGCGGCCGTCTCTGCCGCAAAGGCATGCAACTATCAAAACGCAGGTACGGTGGAGTTTTTGCTGGATGCGGACAATCGCTTTTATTTTATGGAGATGAATACCCGCGTCCAGGTTGAGCATGGGATTACCGAGCTGGTAACGGGGATTGATATTGTAAAAAATCAAATTTTGATTGCAAAGGGAATGCCTCTTTCCTTTTCGCAACAAGACGTTGTGCTTCGGGGTCACGCAATGGAGTGCCGGGTCAACGCAGAGAATCCGGAGCGCGGGTTTGCGCCGTCTCCTGGAAAGATTCACTCTCTCTTTCTGCCCTGTGGCAATGGAATTCGGGTGGACAGCGCCGTTTACAGCGGCTACACCATTCCGCCTTATTACGACAGTATGATTGCCAAGGTGATGGCGTATGCGCCTGACCGCAGAGAGGTCATCCAGAAGCTAAAGTGGGCGTTAGCAGAATTTTTGGTGGATGGAATTGATACCAATATTGATTTTCAGCTATCGCTCCTGCGTGAAAAGGATTTTGAAGAAGGGCGCTTTGATATCGGGTATCTGCAAAGAAAGGGATATTGAGCCGGTGAAATTCAAAAAAAATTCATTTAAAATGTGAAACAGAATCATAAATCCATGCTATGTTAGTTCTGTTTTTCAAGGAAAGGAACGGTGATGAATTCGGTATGATGGATGATTTGTTTCAGATACTGAAAAAACGTGTAAAGCCGGAAAATTCTTCCAACCATCGAAATAAGATTCACATCCCGTCCGATTTGCTGTTTCAGTGTCCGCGGTGCGGTACCGCCTTGTTTCGCGAGGAATTTGTTGCGAACAACCGCGTATGCAGTCAATGCGGTTATCACGCCCGCCTGACAGCGCAGGAACGGCTGGAACTGACTGTAGATAAGGGAAGCTTTGTCGAGTATGACGCCGATTTGCAAAGCGCAGATCCGATTGGCTTTCCGGGCTATGAGGAGAAAGTCAGGGTGACGCAGCAAAAGACCGGTCTGAAAGAAGCGGTGATTACCGGGGAGTGCGATATCCGCGGTCAGCATTGCGTCATTGGGATTATGGATTCTCACTTTATGATGGCTTCGATGGGCTCTGTCGTGGGCGAAAAGATCGCGCGCGCTTTTGAACGAGCCACGCTCAAGAAGCTGCCGGTGATTTTGTTTACGGCAAGCGGCGGCGCGCGTATGCAGGAGGGGATGGTCTCCCTGTCGCAGATGGCAAAAACGTCCGGTGCAGTGGCTCTCCACAGTGAGGCGGGTCTTTTGTATCTCACCGTATTGACTGACCCGACCACCGGCGGGGTCACGGCCTCCTTTGCTTCGCTGGGCGATATTATTCTGGCTGAGCCTAAGGTGTTGGTTGGGTTTGCCGGAAGACGGGTGATTGAAAATACCATCAAGCAGCGGCTGCCGGACGAATTTCAATCGGCAGAGTTTCTGCTTGAGCATGGCTTTGTCGATTTGATTGTCGAACGAAAGCGAATGCGGCACGTATTATACCGTCTCTTGAAATTTCATGATAAGGAGGCGCTCCCGAAATGGCAGATTTAACCGCATGGGAACGATTGCAGCTGGTGCATGACCCCAAACGCCCTAACGCATTCGATTATATCCCTTTGATTTTTGATCATTACTATGAAATGCATGGGGATCGTTTGTATGGCGATGACGCGGCCATTACAGCCGGAATCGCCACCTTCCAGAAGCTTCCTGTCACCGTTATTGCGCAGGTGAAGGGGCGAGATTTGGAAGAAAATAAAAAGACCAACTTTGCCATGCCGCACCCGGAGGGCTATCGCAAGGCGCTGCGTCTTGCCAAGCAGGCGGAGAAATTTCATCGACCGGTCATCTGTTTGATTGATACGCCCGGCGCTTATTGCGGAATCGGGGCAGAAGAACGGGGACAAGGGGAAGCCATTGCCCGCAATCTGATGGAGTTTATGCGTTTGAAAACGCCTGTGATTTCGATTGTAACGGGAGAAGGCGGCAGCGGTGGCGCATTGGGGC
>CAKRVU010000100.1 GCA_934408835.1 uncultured Oscillospiraceae bacterium
GTTTTGTCCCGATATGTTACCTCCAACGTTTCTCTGTTGTACCGTTTCCCCTTGCACACCTCGCAGGGCACATATATATCCGGAAGAAAATGCATCTCGATTTTGACAATTCCGTCCCCCTGACAAGCCTCGCAACGACCGCCGCGGACGTTAAAGCTGAATCGACCCATGGTATAACCGCGCATTTTTGCACCATTGGTAGAGGCAAACAGCTCGCGCACATCATTGAAAAGCCCCGTATATGTCCCTGGATTGGAACGGGGCGTTCGTCCAATCGGACTTTGATCAATATCAATTACCTTATCCAAATGCTCGAGTCCTGATACCGAAGAAAACTTGCCGGACTGTAGTTTTGCGCGGTTTAACCGGGACGCTAACAGTTTATAAAGGATTTCATTGACAAAAGAAGATTTCCCTGAACCGGAAACTCCGGTCACGCAAGTAAATGTGCCAAGCGGAATGTTTACCGTAATCCCTTTCAAGTTGTTTTCCCGACATCCCTTTACCTGTAATGTAGACCCGTTTCCCTTGCGGCGTTCTTTTGGCACTTCAATGGTTTTTTTACCATACAAATACTGTCCTGTCAACGATTGCGGCGATTTCTTTAATTCCTCAGGAGTTCCGGAAAATACCACCTCTCCCCCGTGAATTCCGGGTCCCGGTCCAATATCAACAATCCAATCGGCAGCGCGCATGGTATCTTCATCATGCTCCACTACAATGACTGTATTTCCCAAATCGCGCAGACGTTTGAGTGTTTCTATTAATTTATCATTATCACGCTGATGCAGACCAATTGAAGGCTCGTCCAGAATATATAAAACACCGACCAAGGAAGAGCCTATCTGGGTTGCCAGTCGAATCCGCTGGCTCTCCCCGCCGGATAAAGTGCCGGAGGAACGTGAAAGAGTAAGGTACTCCAGTCCTACATTTTTCAAAAAGGTCAGCCGCTCCCGCACTTCTTTTAAAATAGAATTGGCAATCTGCTGTTCTCTAGGATCAAGCCGCAGCTGTTCAATAAATTCCAGCGCAGCGGTAATACTCTTCCGAGTGAATTCATTGATATTGATTCCACCAACTGTAACCGCACGTGCTGTAGCCTTCAGGCGCTCTCCTTTGCAATCAGGACAGTCCACCATGCTCATATAACCCGCTATCTCCGCCTTGGCATGATCGCTGCCGCTTTCGCGATAGCGACGCTCCAGATTGGGTATCAATCCCTCAAAGCGCGCACGATAACTGCCGCTTCCATAACCATTGCTGCGAGTAACCTGAACCCGTTCTTCCCCTGTTCCATATAACAAAATCTTCTGCACATTTTTCGGTAGCTTTTCAAATGGAGTATCCAAAGAAAACCGATACGCTTTGGCAAGCGCTTCATAGTACATATTGGCAATGGTTCCCTTTTCACTAAACCTCCACCCCGGCGCCTGAATGGCTCCCTGTGCAATGGAAATGGAGGGATCCGGAATGATACGTTCAGGATTCACCTTCATAAAACTGCCGATTCCGGTACAGGTTTCGCAAGCTCCATAAGGATTATTAAAAGAAAACAAGCGCGGCGTCAGCTCATCAATGGATACGCCGTGCTCCGGACAGGCATAATTTTGAGAGAAAAGAATATCTTCTCCGCCCTGTACGTCAATGACGACCAATCCGTTGGAAAGACTCGCCGCAATTTCGATGCTGTCGGTCAGCCTAGACCGGATTCCAGGTTTTACAATCAGCCGGTCTGTTACAATTTCTATCTGATGCTTTTTGTTTTTTTCCAGCTTAATGGTTTCTGAAAGGTCATATAGATTCCCGTCAACCCGAACACGGACAAACCCGCTTTTTTTTGCCGATTCCAATTCTTTTTCGTGCGTTCCCTTGCGTCCTCGAACAATAGGAGAAAGCACCTGTATTTTGGTCTGCTCTTTTAATGAAAGCACCTGATCTACAATCTGATCAATCGTCTGCTGACAGATTTCGCGACCACAAACAGGACAATGCGGCACACCAACGCGCGCATATAAAAGACGCAGATAATCATAGATTTCAGTCACTGTTCCCACAGTGGAGCGCGGATTTTTGGAGGTTGTTTTCTGATCAATCGAAATCGCCGGGGATAAACCCTCGATATCGTCCACGTCAGGTTTCTCCATCTGCCCCAAAAACTGACGCGCATAAGAGGAAAGGCTCTCCATATATCGTCTCTGCCCGTCTGCATAAATCGTGTCAAACGCCAGCGAAGACTTTCCGGAACCGGACAGCCCGGTAAAAATAATCAGTCGATCACGCGGAATTTCCAAATTCACATTCTTTAAATTGTGTTCTCTGGCTCCGCGTATCACAATCGTATTCTTACCCACATTATATTTCCCCTTTCCTTTATGATTGTTTTTTGATCTCCTCTATCCGATCACGAAGATAAATAGCGTGCTCAAACTCCAACAGTTTGGCGGCATGTTTCATTTCAATCGTCAGTTTGTCTATCAACGATTGTTTTTCAGATTGACTCATTTTACGCGTCCGCCGAACAACTGTTTCTGTTTCCTCTTTCGTAGAAATTTCCAGAATATCCCGCACTCCTTTGCGGATGGTTTTAGGGATAATTCCGTGCGCTTCGTTGTATTTTCGTTGTATTTCTCTACGACGCTCTGTCTCTCGAATAGCGCGTTCCATCGACCCGGTCACCTCGTCCGCATAAAGGATGACCTGCCCATCCGCATTCCTTGCAGCCCGTCCAATCGTCTGAATCAGGGATGTTTCCGAACGCAAAAATCCTTCTTTATCCGCGTCCAGAATACAGACTAGGGAAACCTCGGGAATATCTAAACCTTCTCGCAGCAAGTTGATTCCTACCAAAACATCAAACTCGCCCAACCGCAGATCGCGGATAATTTCCATCCGTTCCATCGAATCAACGTCCGAATGCATATACCTGACTTTGATATCCAAATCCTCTAAAAAACGGGTCAAATCCTCCGCCATCGCCTTAGTCAAAGTGGTAATCAATACTCGTTCTTTCCTCTGGGTACGAGCATGAATCTCAGAAACCATATCTTCGATTTGTCCCTCAATCGGTCGAACAATCACTTCCGGATCCAACAAGCCGGTCGGGCGAATCACCTGTTCTACTATTCGGCTGCTGTGTTCCTTTTCAAAGTCGCCCGGCGTAGCGCTCACATAAACAGCCTGATTGATTTTAGCATAAAACTCATCAAAGTTCAGCGGACGGTTATCGGCAGCAGATGGCAACCGAAAGCCATAATCAATCAGCGTTTGCTTCCTGGCGCGGTCGCCAAAATACATGCCCCGCACCTGCGGCAGCATAACATGAGATTCATCGACAAAGAGCAAAAAATCGTCCGGGAAATGATCGAGCAAAGTATAAGGCGTTGCACCCGGTTTCCGTCTGGCAAGAACCCTGGAATAATTTTCAATTCCCTTACAAAAGCCGATTTCTTCCAACATTTCGATATCGTATCGCGTCCGCTGCTGAATCCGCTGCGCTTCCAGCAACATCTGATTTTCTTCAAAATAACGCACCCTCTGCGTCATTTCATTCTCTAAATCCAAAACTGCATCGTGGATTTGTTCGGGCGGCACAATATAATGAGAGGAAGGATAAATCGCAACGTGCGTCAAACGCTCTTTTATCTCTCCTGTCAGTGGCTGAATTTCACTAATCCGGTCAATTTCGTCTCCAAAAAACTCCACCCGAACAGCGGTATCACTGGCGTATGCGGGGTAAATCTCTACCACATCGCCCCTGACGCGGAATTTGTTCCGAACAAAGTTCAAATCGTTCCTCTCATACTGCAACGCCACCAGTTTCCGAAGAAGTTCATCCCGCGATTTCTCCATCCCCTGTCTAAGCGAAATCACCATGCTCCGGTAATCAATCGGACTTCCCAAACTGTAAATACAAGATACAGAGGCAACGATAATGACATCCCGTCGTTCCGCTAAGGCGCAAGTCGCCGAATGCCGCAGTTTATCAATTTCATCATTGATAGAGCTGTCCTTTTCAATATAGGTATCCGTACTCGGTACATAAGCCTCCGGCTGATAATAATCATAATAGGAGACGAAATACTCCACTGCGTTATTTGGAAAAAATTCCTTAAACTCACCGCAAAGCTGTGCGGCCAATGTTTTATTATGCGCCAACACCAAAGTAGGTCGGTTCAGCTGCGCTATTACATTGGCCATGGTAAACGTTTTTCCCGAACCGGTGACTCCCTTGAGCGTCTGCTCGCGATTCCCCGCGCGAAGACTTTCCGTTAAAGCGGCAATCGCCTCCGGCTGGTCTCCCGTAGGAGCGTACTCCGATACCAATGTAAAGCGATCCATTCTCTTCCCCCTCTTTTATGCAACCCCAAACAGCATCCCTGCCTGTTGCATGGAGAATGTCCGGTAATCCTTCCCCACAACAATATGGTCAACCAATGCGATATCCATATTTCTCAAAGCCTCTATCAACTGCCTGGTTCGAACCTGATCCATACGGGAAGGCTGCTCCAAAGAAAGCGGATGATTATGCGCAATCGCGATATTAGAAGCGTTATGCTGCATCACAAAACGCATAACGTCGTGAAACGGGATTTCCACCTCGTGAAAAGTCCCCTCTCGCAACAATTTACAACCAATCACCCGCAACTGTTCGTCCAACACGGCAATAAAAACAACTTCCACAGTACGTCCGATAAATTTAGGTGCAAAATAAGCCTGTAATTTTTGAGGTGTATCATAGGATTCTCCGATTTCCTGTTTATTATCCATATAAATCCGGGCAAGCTCCGGAATTAATTTTAACAAAGTCGCAGTATGATCTCCCACTCCCGGGCACTGCTTTAACAATTCAATCGGAGCGTCCATAACATTGGCGATACTTCCAAACTGATTTAGCAATCTATGCGCAGTCAAATTGGTATCTTTGTACGGAATACCGAAGAACAGCAACAATTCCATCACCAAATGAGGATCAAAATGTTCCAAGCCCGCCTCGTGAAACCGTTGTTTTAGCCGCTGCCGATGTTTTTTATGCAATTCAGATTCTTCATTTTGATATTTTGCCATAATTCATTCTCTCCTCCAAATTTATGTTTTTTCAATATAAGTATCATTATACACCAATTTTCCTAAAATTTCCACCTATTTTTCAAAATTTTCTTAATGTGGATTTTCTCAATGAAGGACGCAGCTATCCGTAGCGGTTTTGACAACCTCAAAGACAGGCGGGACTATGCGTCTACACTCTACCGCGCAAAGGCAGACTGGATTATCGGTATCAATGCAACACGCCTGTTTTCCTGCCTGTATAACAGAACTTTGAATGTGGGGCACATCTTGATTTGGCGCAAGTCCTCTATGAAAAGCGGCTGCTGATCTATCCGAGAACAGACAGCACATTTCTGACCGACGACATGGGCGGCAC
>CAKRVU010000101.1 GCA_934408835.1 uncultured Oscillospiraceae bacterium
TTTCCATTGCTTCTCTCGCTTCAGGAACTACCAGGTTGTTTGAGTTATTTGAATTATTCGCCATGTTAAAACACTTCCTTTCGTTTGAAGTTTGTTAGTTTTCGTTTTTGCGTTTGCAATACTAGTATGATCACCTGAACTATAAATATCATTGCCAACTTCTGGCGGTTCTAAAATTCAATTCCAATTCTTCAGGAGATTCTAAAAAAAGAGCAATGGCAGTCAGTGAAAGTAACAAATAAGGCGAAAAATCCTTCGGGTGGAGAAGTGGGACGTCCATCGGTTCAACAGATTTGTGAAAACAATGAAGACTTCTTTGTAATGTAATCATAGAAAAGTCTTCGCCCAAGCTGGAAAAATTCAATGTATCCTTTTCTAACAATCCGCAAGTGATTGCCCGGTATCCTCTTTTGGATAACGCTTCAATTTGGCGCTGATGATTCGAATAGACTAAGACTGGAATGTTAGAATTCAGCAGCTTTAGTTTTGAGACGTCTGCACGTTCGCGCAAAATGACTAAACAATTGTCAGATGAGATCTTAAGTTTTTGCGTTTCCTCAAATAGCAGCAGGGAGGATGATGGTTTGGTGGAAGATAAAAAATGTTTTCCAAAAAACAAGGTGGAATATCGAAGGCGTAATGCGTCCACCATTTGACTGGAAAATTTTTGATCTCGTCCTTCACCATACAAAATGACTTCCATTTTCGTCCGTCCCTTTTCAAAACTTTTTCTATTTTAAGAGCAACAAGAATATAGAACTCATCTGTTATTATTTTGTTTTTTTGCGTTTTTATGTGTTTTAAAATCATCAAAAATGCGGACTTTTGAATCAAAAACATTCCTTTTGGCAAGATCCTGCCAATGAGATTTTATTATGATAGGGATATGCGGTGAAATATTTTCTTCCCTTTTTTAATTACAACGCCTTTGGTAAGAGAGGCTTTTGTCAACGTGTCGGCGGGATTAGAGATTTTAGTTCCGTCAACGGAAATTCCGCCCTGTTGAATCAGCCGGCGTGCTTCGCCGTTCGATTTGCAAAGACCTGCCGCGACCAGTGCAGAAAGGATACCAATTTGATCATCGATCAATTGGTCGGTCGACAGCTGCGTTTGAGGCATATCTGCGGCGGCGGCGGTAGGAGAAAAGAGCGCCTGAGCGGTTTGTTGCGCCTTTTCGGCTGCAGCTTCGCCATGAACCATACTGGTTACTTGATATGCCAAAATCTCCTTTGCGTGATTCAGTTGACTTCCTTCCCAAGCTTCCATGGATTCAATTTTCTCGATTGGTAAAAAGGTAAGCAGCTTGAGGCAACGGATTACATCAGCGTCGTCCACGTTGCGGAAGTATTGATAAAACTCATAAGGGGAGCATTTCTCCGGGTCAAGCCAAAGCGCGCCGTTTTGTGTCTTTCCCATCTTTTTGCCATCGCGCGTTGTCAATAGGGTAAAGGTCATCCCGTATACCTCGGCTCCGTGGATACGTCGCACCAAGTCAATTCCGCCAAGCATGTTTGACCATTGATCGTCTCCGCCAAGCTCGAGAACGCAATGATAATCTTGATAAAGCTTGAGAAAATCATAGCTTTGCATCAGCATATAATTGAATTCCAAAAAGCTTAATCCCCGTTCCAAACGCGACTTGACGCATTCGGCGGTCAGCATTTTATTGACTGAAAAATGGCGACCGATATCGCGCAGAAAGTCAATATAGTTGAGCTTTAACAGCCAATCTCCGTTTTTGAGCAGTTTGGCTTTGTCGTCTGAAAAATCCAAAAACCGGGACATTTGTTGGCGAAACCGCTCGGCGTTATACTCAATTGTTTGAGGAGGAAGCATTTGGCGCATATCGGTGCGGTCGGTTGGATCTCCGATCATGGTAGTACCTGTTCCGAGCAAGGCGATGGGACGATGCCCGACCCTTTGCAGATGCCGCATGACAATTAACTGCAAAAAATGTCCGACGTGAAGGCTATCTGCCGTTGCGTCGAATCCGATGTAAAAGGTACAGGGCGGTCCGTCTAACAAAGCTTGAATTTTTTCCGGATGGGTCATTTGTGCAATGAGTCCGCGACGTTTCAATTCTTCAAATATAGTCATGATAAATCATCCTCGTTTTTGTTTGTGTTCAGTGGCAACGGAATCAAGTGACAGAAATGGATTAGTTGCCTGTAATAGAAAGCCCTATTACACAGACGACGCTACAGAACAAATCTGTGTAATGGGCATGGTGTTGGTTTTATGAAATGAAATGATTTATTTTCCGAATACTGCAATATAATCTGCCTGGAATTTCTTGATTCCGGCGTCAGTGAGCGGATGTTTTGTCATCTGTTCAATTACGCTGTAAGGGACAGTGGCGATATGGGCGCCGGCAAGGGCGCATTCTGTGACGTGCATTGTATGCCGAATACTCGCCGCAATGATTTCGGTTTTAATATCGTGGATGGCAAAAATTTCTACAATAGATCGAATGAGATCGATTCCGGGTGTTGAAATATCGTCAAGACGTCCCAAGAAAGGGGAAACATAGGTAGCACCGGCGCGCGCGGCAAGCAGCGCCTGATTTGCTGTAAAAACAAGGGTGACGTTTGTCTTAATTCCTTCTGCGGAAAGAGCCTTGACCGCTTTTAAACCTTCCGTTGTCATAGGGATTTTTACAATCATATTGGGGTGGATTTTGGCAATTTCCCGTCCTTCTGCTATCATATCCTCGGCTTGTACCGTGGTTGCTTTGACTTCGCCGGAAATGGGACCGTCTACGATAGAAGTAATCTCTTGAATGACCTCGTTGAAATCACGCCCTTCTTTCGCAATCAGGGACGGATTTGTGGTGACTCCGCAGATGACTCCCATGTCATTTGCTTTCCGAATATCCGAAACATTGGCTGTATCAATAAAAAATTTCATAATAGTATCCTCCAAAACAATAGATTTTTATTTCGCAATAAATTTGTTTGATTCTATTATAACAAAACAACTGGCATTTGGCAAGGATTGGATTCCCGTATTGATAAAATGGAGGGACAGAGCTATCAATTTTATCTTAGAAACAGAATCTCGTCATATCCCGTTTGCGGGTCATCTTCGGTTCCGAAACGCCAGTCGGGCAGTTCCTCTATCACAAGTTCGCAGGTAGTATGAATGATACAATCTTCGACTAGGTGTCCTCCGATTACCGATAAGTCTTCTTTCGAAAGGCTGAGATGGAGGTGACAACGGAGTTCGCTGACAGTCCCTTGCAGCGATACGATTTCGCAGGGTTCAGTGATTTCCCTGATTCTCTTGCCTCCCGCGTCGCGAAGTCGTCCTGTTAAAATACATCCGACTGCCGATAATACAACGCCGGCTTTGATCTGCTGATCGCGGGCAATCATTTTGATTTCATGCAGCAGATCGTCTCCTTGGCGCAGCCGTTTGCAATAAATTTGTCCCAACGCTAACACTCCTTTTCATTTATTTTGAGTGGTAAAGAGTTATGATTCTAATGGGTCGAAAGGGGAGGATGTTGTTTCGATTTCCTCTAACCAGATGGCGGCGGATAAATCGCTTGGCATTTTCCAGTCTGACCGTGGCGACAGTGAAACAGATCCGACTTTTGGACCGTCCGGCAAACAGGAGCGTTTGAATTGCTGCGCAAAAAAGCGTCGGACAAAAACGGTCAATGTGCGTGAAATTTCTTCTTTACTGTATTCGTCGGCAAACGCAATTTCAGCCAGATACTTGATTTTTTCAAATGAAAAGCGGAACCGAATGAAGTAATATAAAAAGAAGTCGTGCAGCTGGTAGTCTCCTAATACCTGCTCTGTCTGTTGAAGCATGGTTCCATCTGGATTAGGGGGCAGCAATTCGGGGGACACTGGGGTGTTTAAAATATCCAAAAGAATGGATTTGACCGGGTCTGGATATTGATGGGCTATCCATTCCACAAGATAGCGCATCAGGGTTTTCGGGATTCCTGCGTTGACGCCATACATAGAAATCTGATCGCCTCCGTAGGTGGCAAAGCCCAAAGCCAATTCGGAGAGGTCGCCGGTTCCGACGACAAGACCGCCTTTTTGATTGGCAAGATCCATCAAGATTTGAGTTCGTTCCCGCGCCTGAGTATTTTCGTATGTGATATCCTTCTTTCTTTCATCCTGATGAATATCCTTAAAATGCTGACGGCAGGCGTCGGTGATATCAATTGTTTGGCTGGTCACGCCGAGCGCGTCCATCAGTTTTTGCGCGTTGCTTTTGGTGCGGGTGGTTGTTCCAAAGCCGGGCATGGTTACTGCTAGGACGTCCTGTTCCGTTAAACCGATCAGCCGAACGGAACGCACCGCTATCAACAGCGCCAAGGTGGAGTCCAGCCCTCCTGAAATTCCAATCACCGGACGAGAGTTTCCGGCATGCTTTAGTCGTCTTGCCAAGCTCAACGACTGAATTTGGATGATTTCTTTCATCCGTTCATTGCGATTGGAGCTGGGGATGAAGGGTGTTTTGCGAAACGATCGCTGTAGACCAGAAAGACGCGGAGGCTGCTTTAAAGAAATCAGTCGGTATGATTGATTGGACGGAAGAAAGGTGTTCATAATTCTGCGATCCGTCATAATCCGTTCCAAATCCAAATCTTCGGAAATGCAGACGGACGAGAAATCCGTTTGTTCTGCTTCCTTTCGGATTGTGCCATTTTCCGCGATCATGAGATGTCCGCTGTAGAGGGTGTCGGTTGTGCTTTCGCAAACTCCGGCGGAGGCGTAAAGATAACAGCAATGGGAGGAAAAAGAAACTGATTTTACCAGCAGCTCGCGATAATGTTTTTTCCCGATGACAGCATTGCTTGCAGACAGGTTGCAAATGAGGTTGGCACCGGCTGCCGCGTGGGTAGAGGAGGGGGGAGAATTGATCCAAAAATCTTCACAGATTTCAACAGCGATTTTGGCTTCGCCTAGGGAAAAGATCAAATCAACGCCAATGGGAACTTCTCCAGTGCCGTACTGAACAGAAGTTTGATTCAAAGTGGAGGCGGGGGAAAACCAGCGAGGTTCATAAAACTCGGTATAACCCGGAATATTGGATTTTGGGACGATTCCTTTGATTTGTCCATCGGACAGAACCAGCGCGCAGTTGTATAATTTATCTGCAACAGGTACGGGAGCCCCGACGATGGCAGTGATATTTTGATCTTTTGTTGCTTTTGCCAGGTGGATTGCTTCTTGTTCTACCACCTGCAGCAGCGTTTGCTGGAGAAACAGATCCTGACAGCTGTAGGCAGAAAGGGAAAGCTCGGGGAAGAGAATTAACGCTGTTTCGTTTTTAGCTGCCTGGTGAATGAGAATTTCCATTTGTTTCCGATTATACCTCGGATTTGCTGCTTGCAGGATGGGGGCTGCTGCTGCAGCGCGGATAAATCCAAACTGTTCCATTTCTTCGTTT
>CAKRVU010000102.1 GCA_934408835.1 uncultured Oscillospiraceae bacterium
CCACCGGGTTTGGGATGACATAAACTGGTTTTTGGACACCGCATTGACGGAAGAACTCCTCCACCTTTTTAGAAGGACCCGTTAGGCAGGTAGCCCGTTCGGCCAGGCTTTTAGCGTATGCGTGCGCTGATTTTTTGGCGATTCGGAGCAGAGGTTTTGCGGCAATATAATAGAGATAGTCATCGTACATGGTGTGCAGGGTGTAAATTAGCGGGATGTTCAGCGCCTTTGCGGCGATCGCGCCTGAATAGCCGACGCCAAATTCGGTATGAATATGAATGATATCCGGGTTGAATTGCTTGATATAGCGATAACGGAGTTTACTGATGGGGGTGGCGACGCCGTAATCGTAAATTTTTTTGATGCTGACGCTGGGACAGTACAGGACGCCATTTTTGAGGGAATATCGTTTGGCGTTTGGGTTTGCCGTAACAACAAGAACCTGGTGACCCAATTGCTCCAATCCCTTGCGCAGCATATTGACGTGGGTGACAACGCCGTTGATATAAGGGATGTATGTTTCTGTAAACAAGGCAATGCGCATATGCGTTTTCGTTCCTTTCTATCAGAAAGAGCGATACCGGCGGGGAGAGGGTGAGGTTGATGTTTTGGGAGCGGTTGCGGTATCGACAAATTCAAGCTATTAGATGTGATCTGTTTTTATTATAACAGAAAAAACAAAAAAATCAACGGAGCTTCTTCGGTTTTGAAGTTGTTTATAGTAACAGAAAGAAAAATGGGAATTCTGAAAACAGGAGGCGTTATAATGAGATATGATTTACTGGTGATCGGCGCGGGGACAGCGGGGCTTTCCGCAGCTATTTACGGAGTGCGTGCCGGATTAAAGACTATTTGTATTGAGGACGCGGTACATGGCGGGCAGATTGTCAACACGCCCGAGGTTGTCAACTATCCCGGGATTCCGGTCATTACGGGAATAGAGTTTGCCAATCAGTTGTATCAGCAGGCAACATCGCTCGGCGCACAGGTGTTTTATGAACAAATCGACGGGCTGGATTTCGGGGTTTTTCCCAAACGAGTTCATACTACTCGGTGCGAGTACCAGGCGGATGCGGTGATTATTGCGAATGGGGCGCGTCACCGGAAGCTTGGGTGCGCTGGGGAGGACGCCTTTGAAGGGAAGGGGGTATCCTATTGCGCTGCATGCGATGGGAACTTTTTCAAGAGCCAGGTTGTTTGTGTAGTCGGAGGAGGAAATACCGCTTTAGAGGATGCGCTCTATCTTTCGCGTATCTGTCGCGAGGTTCATTTGATACACAGGAGAGATACGTTTCGGGCGAGTGCGGCGGTCGTAGAACAGGTTAGGCAAACGCAAAACATCCTATTGCATTTATCCTGTACCGTTTCTGAGATTTTGGGAGAAAGCACCGTAAACGCTATTCGGATAGCAGATGCGGTGGGGGATGCCGGAGAGGAGACAATTTCGGTGTCAGGAGTATTTATCGCAGTTGGGTTACAGCCGAACAATACCATATTTGACCGGTGGGTGGATTTGGATTCGGGCGGTTATATTGTTGCCGGAGAGGATTGCAAAACGAAGACGGAGGGGTTATTTGCTGCGGGTGATACGCGCACAAAACAGGTCAGACAGTTGGTGACGGCGGCCGCGGACGGCGCGATTGCGGCAACGGGAGCGTCTCAGTATCTATATTCTAAAAATTCCAAAAAATAATTGGAAGAGATAAAAAGGGTATTTTTTCAGATTTTTGAGTAGATTTCTGAAAAAATACCCTCTTTTTTTATTTTAAAGAATGAGACGAAAGATTGGCGTTGTCAGATTGGACTCAAAATACATAAGATAAAATCGAAAGGAGACTGATGATTTTGAATAATACAAATAAGCCTTCTGAATATACGGAAGAGCAATGTGAAATGAAGCGGCTGGCTCCTGTAACGGGAGGCAATCAATCCGGTATGTTCGAATGTCTGCCCATTGGAATGGCATACGTACCATGGCAAAGATGGAACAAGGTGTATCAAGAGGATGTGGCGCTTAATCGGGGTACAATTTTTCCAGAATTGGATTTGCCATTTTTAGGGGAAGAGGTGATGTGATATGATGAGTGAACGGGAGAAATTGTTGAGACAGTATCAAGAAGCTGATTTTGCCTTGTTTGACGCTACATTATATTTAGATACCCATCCTACAGATAAGCGGGCGCTGGAATATTTTGATCAGTATCAGAAGCTGAGCCAAGAAGCGCGGGAAGCCTTTACTAGTAAATTTGGTGCGTTGCAGAGCGATCAGGTGAACACAGGAAATCGGTTTTCATGGGTTGACAATCCGTGGCCTTGGGAGGTAGAGGATTAATATGTGGAATTATGAGAAAAAATTGGAGCATCCAATTAAAATAAAAAATCCAAATCCGACGATGGCAAAATTGGTAGCAAGTCAGTTTGGAGGACCCCACGGTGAACTAGGCGCTTCTTTAAGATATCTCTCTCAAAGGTTTGCCATGCCGTACAAAGAGGTAAAGGCGATATTGACTGATATTGGTAGAGAAGCATCGGAAATGTTCCGTTTGGGGTCATCGCCCTTTGGGTGGTTTGAGGGTCGTATAACTCCATTTCATGGAAAGCGAATTTAAGTACACATCAATGTTGTCTTTGTCTATCACTACCATTTTATCTAAGATGTGTTTATAGAACACGTCTTCATACGGGGTGCCGCCGACAATCTCATTGATAGATTTGTTCATCCTGCGTATAAGCTGCTGTTGCTGTTTCATTTCCTGTTGCCTATCGGCGCTGTTCATAACAGCTCCTAGCTCTGCGATTTCTGCATCGCACTTCGACCGTGCCTCTGAAAATTCTTCTTTGGTTATCTCTCCAGACAGATAAATGTCAATCAGTTTTGTACGTTTATCGTGGGCGCTTTTAATCTGGGTTTTCAACTTTATAACATCTATGCTAGTCGCATCCGTAGTGATTATGGATTTGATGATGGAAATCAGGTTATTTGTGATTTTTTCTTTGTCGTATTTCAGGCTTTTGGTAACAAGATACATTATATGAACCGCGTCTTCATTTCGGATAGACAAGCCCGTACAGCCGACTTGATTTCCTGCCTTGTTGATATGGGGTTTGCCGTGTTTCACTGCTTCATTGCAGCGCCACGCTTGATAGCGACTACCGTTTTGTCGAGTCTTATATCTTGCCACATAGCTTGAGCCACAGCAGCCGCATTTGATTTTTCCAGAAAACAGATAGCGGTTGCTGTGCTTTACCTTACCCTCCTGCGAAAGTGACTTTGCGTCTAAAATACGGTTTGCTTTATCAAACAATTCACGGGATATAATTGGCTCGTGGTGGTCTTTGATGATAACAAATTCCTCTTGACCTTGGTTGTATTTCTTTTCGTGGGATAAAAAATCTGGAGTATAGGTCTTTTTCTGTACTAAGTCACCACAGTATTTTTCATTGCGTATAATTCGCAGGATAACCGTATTACTCCATTCTTTTACTCGCATAGGGTGAATGCCTTCTTCCAGAAGCTCACGGGCGATAACGTGCGTTCCTTTTCCTTCGGTCACAAACTTATGAAAGATAAGGCGTACAGCCTTTGCACCTTCCTCGTTGACAGTCATTTTGCCGCCCTTGACATCGTATCCTAACATACTTCTGCCAAACACAACGCCTTGTTCCATCTGGCGTTTTTGTCCCCACTTTACACGTTCGGAAATCCTACGGCTCTCTTCCTGTGCGATAGAGGACATGATAGCCAGGCGAAGCTCTGCATCACCGTCTAAAGTATTGATATTGTCATTCATAAAGATTACGCCGACGCCGTGCTTTTTGAGGTCACGGGTGTAATAGATACTGTCGAGGGTATTTCTTGCAAAACGGGAAATCTCTTTTGTGATAATCAAATCAAAGTCGCCGTTTTTCGCACATGCTATCATGCGGTTAAACTCTTTGCGCTTCTTGGTGTTCGTGCCAGAAATGCCCTCATCGGCAAAAATCTCGTACAGTTCCCAATCTGGATTATGCTCAATATATTGTTTGAAATAACGCTGTTGACTTTCAAACGAATTGGCTTGGTCTTCATTGTTTGTGGAAACACGGCAATAGGCAACTGCACGCTTTTTGGTATCGGCATGTTGTTTTTGCTCTTGATTTAAGCGTTCATATTGATTCATATCAAAGCTCCTTTTTCGGTAATCTGTGTTACTGCATTTATGATAGAAAAAGGAATAGGTGAAAACGCCAAGCACTATGCCCGGCGTCCATTTCTCTGACTTTCACTGTATTGTTGTTCAAGTTCGACCAAACAGCGCTCACGCTGGGAATGCGTTAATAGCTTTCTTTGCTCCAGCGAAAGAAGTATTGACTTTTGGATATTCATCAGGAACGCTGCGTGTTCCTGTTCATTTAATTCTGGAACAGGGTCGCCAACATAAACAAATTCTCTAGCTTTCATAGTCAACACCTCCTCGTTTTCAATATATGAGCTATTGCTTGTACTATATAACGAGGTGTCTAATGAAAAAGTCTATCCAAAATTATCCAGTCCTTTCGCAGACATTATTTGCGGTGTACTACTTACACACGTTTATGGTATCAGCATAGGGAAAAATGTTTTGCAAATGGATGTTCGACTTTTCAAAAAGCAATCATCTTATTTTGACTGCATAAAGAAAAACAGGGCGAGAGTTTTTATCCTCTCGTCCTGTCATCTAACAATTGTTATCAGCAGATAAGTCCGGTATTTATCGCATTTTCTCTAAGCACTCTCACACGCAGGGAAGAGTGACGGAGGAAAAGTGGATGCCGCTTCTTACTTGCATGATAAAAATGAGATTTTAATCTGATGTGTCTATTATTTGTTTCTTCTCTTGCGTTTTTCATTCAACGTCAACGCGAGTATTCCGCCGGACGACGCAAGCAGAATTCCAAACCAGGCTATCAGACTATTGTTATCGCCGGTCTGCGGGTTTGAAGAGTTTTTGCCGTCTGTCGATGAGCCGTTGGTATCTGCATTTGCGTTGGTGTTCGTATTCGTGTTGGTAGTGTTATTATCAGTGGACGAATCTCCTGCGACTGTTGGCGTCATAGTCAAATCTGTTCCAATCCACCAGACAATATCCTCATTAGGCTCTGGGAGCACATATCCGACATCTTGACCATTGACTTTGAGCTTGGTGTCTGGACCGAAGTAATAGCCTTCCGCTTCTGCTTCCGGTGTTAATTTCAGATACAGACCATAGTTGTAAGTTTTTCCTGCTTCAAATGTTGTAATAAGTTCGCCCCAACTGCCTTCATGATCGCCATAACGCTGATTCCAATAATCGGAGGATGTTATACCAGCTCCATCAGTTGTCCAACGTTCAAAGTCAATCACATATGGAGCACCGTCCGGTACTTTTCCTGTAAATACAGGTTTGTCGCCCGCAT
>CAKRVU010000103.1 GCA_934408835.1 uncultured Oscillospiraceae bacterium
TTGGATGAGTAGGAATAGATAAACCGCGCCGCGGAAAAAAGGCAGAACGCCCCGATGATTCCGAAATAGACCGCCAGGTTTAGGGTAAAGGAGGCCACGATTTTGCTGAACAAAACAAAGCCCGGCTCCCAATCCAGATAAGACAGGTTGGAAAACCCGTCAATGGCCATTCGGTAGAACCCTTCCATATACATGTCATAGTCATACCCAATGTGAAACCGCACCACAAGCAGGACAAACATTGGCAGGAAGGTAAGCGCCAAATAAGAAAGCTTTTTCAGTCGTTCCCGGTTCCACCTCTTTAAAGCCCCAAAAAACAGAATGGAGACTCCGGCGATCCATAAGTCCAGGATAATATATGCTGTCATAATGTTGACTCTCTTTCATTAATATGCGTTTTTATTAAAAATGCCGTGAACAACAGTTAAGATTAAAATTTTCAAATCCAAAAGCAACGACCAGTTTTCAATATATTCCATATCATATCGAATTCTTTTTGGAATGGACGTGTTTCCACGCAGACCGTGAATTTGAGCCCACCCCGTCATACCGGGTTTTACATAGTGTTTCATCATATAAGACGGGATGATTTCTCGAAACCGCTCTACATAGTACGGAATCTCCGGGCGCGGACCCACCAGACTCATATCCCCTTTTAAGGTGTTCCAAAGCTGCGGCAGCTCGTCCAGACTGTAACGCCTAAGGTACCGTCCGACAGTAGTGCAGCGTTCGTCATTTTTAGTCGCCATCCTCAGGTCTGCTTCTGTTTCCACCCGCATGGTACGAAATTTATACATTTGGAAAACCCGGCGGTTTAATCCTACCCGTTCCTGATGAAAGATTACGGGACCGTTGGAAGTTGCCTTAATCAGCAGGGCGATGAGAAGGATGATAGGAGAAAGCAGTATCAAGCAGATGCTCGATATAATAATATCAAGCGTTCGTTTTTGATAATAATTCCACCAATGATCGAGCGGGATTTTCCGTAAATTCAAAATCGGGGTTCCATCGAAATCAGTGATATAGGCACGATTTCCGAAAACAGAAAAGACATCCGGAAGAATTGTCATTTTTACGCCGTATTCTTCGCAAATGTTGATCGATTCTTTTAGGCGCTCGCGGTTTCGTTCTGTTTGCATAAACGTCACTTCATCCACTACATGTGTCTGTAAATAAGACTTGAGCTGTGAAAATTCACCTAAATAGGGGAGCGTCTGGTCTACGCCGCCCATGATTCCCAAAATTTCATAGCCCAATTTGGCGTTCCCTCGCACCTTCTCTATAAACGACTCGGTGCCTTGGTTCTTTCCCAAAATTAAAATATATTTTTGGTTATACCCCTTTTTTCGGAACCACTGAAGGGTGAGCCGAAGAAGATACCGGTAGCTTGTTTGGAACACGGTATTGGCAAACAAAAACACGGTCAGGGTTACCTGTACCTCCAGAAGAATCGAGCAGAACTGGGAGGACAGCATAAGCAGTAAATAAGAACAGAGATTTGCCTTCCAGATATTGATTACAGAAAGGACAAATCCGGTATTGCGATCTTTTCGATACACATGAAAGATTCCGAAAAAGAATAAATGCAGCAACGCGATAGAGACCAGAAGGAAAAAGACAAGTTCCGACGACCATCCGAACAGAAGGATGAAATCAAAATTTTGAAAGATTCGGCAGACCAGATAGGAGGCATAAAGCATGAGGACGACGCCGATGAAGTCAATGACACGTTGGATGGCGTTGAATGCTTTTTGATTTTGACGTATCATACGAATCACTCCTTTATTCGGTTCATTTGCTCTGGTTTAACGTTTCTTATCGACATCGTTTTTATTATAGCTCATTTTAGAAAAATGTCAAATAGATTCCTAGCTTTTTCTGATTCTCAATGTGTACAGAAAGCGCCATTTTCATTTTTGGCAGCTTCAAAAAGGGATTGATTTTTTGGGCTAGATCTGTTATAATTCTAACATATTATACTCAATGAATTGTTTTTTTGCGGGAAGGGAGTTTATTATGGATAAAATACAGGACGCGGTGATGCAATTTGAACAACTGCTGCAAAAGCAGATTTCTCGTGCTCAAAAAATGAAAGAACAGGGAGATTTTTTGGACTATCGCAATTGTAATCCGCTGGTGATCGGCATTTGCGGCGGGGACGGCATCGGACCGGTCATTACCAAGGAGGCCGCTCGCGTCCTGAACGCCCTTCTTGTGGATGAGGTCAGCCTGGGAAAGATAGAATTTCGCAATATTGATGGACTTACCATTGAAAACCGTGTTGCGGTCAACCAAGCAATCCCGGATCAAGTATTGGAAGAACTGAAGCAGTGCCATGTGATTTTAAAGGGACCAACAACAACTCCGCGTGCCGGAGACCCATGGCCAAACATCGAAAGCGCTAATGTAGCCATGCGCAAAGAACTGGATTTGTTTGCCAATCTGAGACCGGTGAAGCTGCCTGAACAGGGAATCGACTGGACTTTTTTCCGCGAAAATACGGAAGGTTCGTATGTGCTCGGTTCTGAAGGGATAGAGGTAGATGATGTTGCTGTTGATTTCGCCGTGACAACACGACCGGGCACAGAACGGATTGCGCGTCTGGCATATGAGTACGCGCGCCGCAACAAAAAAGAGCGGGTTTCGATTATTACAAAAGCAAATGTGATTAAAACCACCGACGGGAATTTTTTGAGGGACTGCCTTGCCGTTGCGAAGGAATATCCCGAAATCCAAACGGATGATTGGTACATTGATATCACCACGGCGAAGCTGATTGACCCGAAGCGGAGAAAAGATTTTCGCGTCTTTCTCCTTCCAAACCTTTATGGTGATATTATTACCGATGAGGCCGCAGAATTTCAAGGCGGTGTGGGCACTGCCGGAAGCGCCAACATCGGCAAGCGGTACGCTATGTTTGAGGCGATCCACGGTTCCGCGCCTCGTATGGTGGCGGAAGGACGGCAGATTTATGCGGATCCTTCCTCTATGCTTCGCGCTTCGGTTCTGCTTCTTTCTCATATTGGACGAACCAAACAGGCGACTCGTTTGGAGCGCGCCCTCGATATCTGTATGTTCGAGGAAAAGAAATGCCGGGTCACCGGACGTTCGGATGGAGCGACTGCGCAGGAATTTGGCGATTATGTGCTGCAGACTGCGATGAATTTGGAGATGTAGGGGGTGCACCATGAAACAGAACGACGCCCCGATGGCGGTGATTGGTCGGCTCCCTCGTTATTACCGTTTGCTAAACGCCCTCCTTCAAAAGGGTTGTGATCGCGTTTCTTCCAAGGAACTGTCTGAAATGCTGGGGGTGACTGCTTCTCAAATTCGACAGGATTTGAATTGCTTTGGTGAGTTTGGACAGCAGGGTTATGGATATTCTGTTCCGTTTCTCTATCAGTCAATATCCGAGATTTTAGGATTGTCATCGTTGCAGAAAGCGATTTTGATCGGTGTGGGAAACCTCGGAACTGCACTTTTGGCTTATATGGATTTCCCCAGCAAGGGATTTTCCTTTATCGGCGCGTTTGACAAGAACCCGGCTGTGATCGGCAGACAGGTGGGCGGGTATCTGGTACAAGATGTTGATTGTCTAGAGTCTTTTTGCCGTGAAAGACGACCTGCTGTGGCAATTCTCTGCCTTCCGCAAGACGCGGCAAAGACGATAGTTCCTTTGCTGGTGGAACTTGGAATTGACGGTTTCTGGAATTTCAGTCATTACGATATCCTTCGTGATTTTCCGCAGGTATGCGCGGAAAACGTTCATTTAAGCGACAGCCTGATGACTCTTTGCTATCAGGTCAACCACCGAAATCAGAAAGGAGCTGTTCACAATCGAACTGAGGGAACTGAGAGCAAAAATAGACGAAATTGACGAGCAGCTTTGCCGATTGCTCAAGCAGAGAATGGATTGTACAGCACAGGTAGCGGATGATAAGGCGGCGCGGTGCATCCCGATATTGCAGCAGGCGCGGGAACGGGAGATTTTGAATCGGGTATCCGAACGGTTCCCCTCTGAATATCAGCAGCAAGGGAAGGTAATTTTTACCACTTTGATGACGTTAAGCCGACATCAGCAACAACAGTTGATGAAAACATCTCCAACGCTCCAAACGCTTTTAGAGCCAATTCGCCCTCTTTCGGAAAACGCTCCGAGGACGATTGGTCTTTGGGGGAGCCACGGTTCTTTTTCACACCTTGTGGCGTGCGAGCGGTTCCCGGATAGCGATATACTCTTTTATTCAGATGTTTGCGATCTGTTTCTTGCTGTCCAGTCGGGGGAAGTTCCATTTGGCGTTCTGCCGCTTGAGCGATCCGACGCTAATTTGGTGCGCAGAACCCGCAATTTTTTGAGAAAACATGGTTTATATGTCAATCAAGTTTGGGAACCGAAGCCGGCGGGTTGTCCTGACTGCCGGGATACGGTGAACTCCGATGAGACTAATCAGGTGCGCGAGGTTCCACCGGGCGGGTTTCTGCGCCGGCATGAAGATGATACGGCTTTCTGCTGCAATTCTATGCCGGCAGAGTGCGGCGCTAATTCGAGGAAATCGCCGGATGCTGTTCGAGCAGAGGAGGTCGCAACATATTCCGGGTTTGAGGCATTTTGCAAAAACACTCAAAATAGTCGGGAACCGGGAATCGAATTTTGGGTCATATCGAAGTTTTTATATACGCATCCTCAAATGGATACCGTTTCAGCAGCCTTTTCGCTTCCGAATACGGTCGACGCGCTCCATTCGTTATTCACTGAGTTTGCCGTTGATCGAGTCCATTTGAAAAAGATAGAGCTGCATTCAGTTGGAGCCGGGCAGGGTGAAATTCTTTTCAGTGTCGATGTTACCGGTAATTTGAGTTCCCCGAGTACGCTGCGGTGGATTCAAGCCTTATCGCAGCAATCGAGGCTCTTTGCCCTTCTTGGCAACTACCGCAGCGGGGATTTTATCACAGAATCAGGAGGGTTTTGACATGTCGGAGACAACCGATTGCCGGCATATTCCAAAAGAAAAAAACCGATATCTGACTGCATGGTTGCTCATTTTTGTCATGATTCTCTCCGTTGCCATTGTAGTTGTTTATAATTTCAGCGCTATTTTAATGCTGTTTAATAAGGGGGAAATCACCCTGCACAGCTACAGCAAGGTGTTGGAGACGGTACAGGATATGGGAGACTCTTTTGTGAATGTTCAAGTATCTGACACAGGTGACCAGAGCGAGCAGATTTATTATGAAACACAGGATCAGGTTGCGCGCTTTTGGGTAGGCGGAAGAGGCGATTCCATTGAATATATCTATGGAAAACTGGACAGCCTTGCTTTTACAGAGTTGGGCATCATGCAGAAATAT
>CAKRVU010000104.1 GCA_934408835.1 uncultured Oscillospiraceae bacterium
CTTATCGCTTTTGTGGAATGACGCTGAAAATAAAATAGAAACTACCGGCAGTTTTCGATCGATTATTATAAAAAATGAAATCATTCTGATTTACAATAAAATTGGTTGTAATAATATTCAAAAAGATCAATTTATCGTATAAAAGATTGGAATGAAATATTTATGATAAAAACACTCGCAGTCTGTATGGCGTTTCTGCTATCTTGTCCAACCACTTTAACTAGGGCAAAAATGAAGGATATCTCGATCCTGCCAAACAATTCAGTTGTCGCCGCTGTTGAACCATTATCGCAGCAGCAGGCAATTGAAATCAGTACTGCACCGCAACAACCCTCTTATTCAGATGAAGATTTGACTATTTTATCTCATGTCATATACGGGGAAGCTGGTTCAACATGGATTACAGACGAGGAGCAACTTTTGGTCGGAAACGTGGTCATGAATCGCGTCAACAGTCCTCTGTTTCCTGACACCATTCAAGAAGTGGTTTTTCAACCGGGGCAATATGCGTGTACCTGGGACGGAAATTATGACCGCACCCCCGATGCAAGAACTGTGGAAAACGCAAAACGTCTCTTAAACGGAGAACGTTTCTGCCCGGATAACGTCCTTTATCAGTCAAATTCTCCTCAAGGGACCGGAATCTATAAGCAAATCAATGAAACCTGTTTTTGCTACGGCTAACGCCTCCTCGATTATAACACTGCCGATTCTATCAAACCTCCGTACCAATCCGTCAACTGATACCCCTCTATTGCAATCATCTGCCAACGTGTCTATCATAATTCACTTTTGGCGGCTTTAACCTTACAAGCTTTGGCTTTGCTAAAGCCTTTTTCTCCTCCAACAGTATCGGAGGATTTATTTCTATACCCAAAAATGCTAAGCAAGAACACCAGTTGAATCGGTGTTTTGATCCACCGTTATCAAAAACTAATTCTAGCCTTGCTCACCAAACTGGTTCTGAAAATCCGGCACCGCATTTACAACCTCAAATACCTTCTCATGGGTAGGAGTCCATTTTGTATAAAGAAAAGCCACTCTCTAAGCATGTGATTCAGTGGAAGGCGGCATCCGATGATGTAGAAAAAGAAAACCCTGAGAATGCTTTGCGAGTGGGAAAAAGTAAAAATCGTAGAAGTAGAAGTAAGCCTGGGTGATGTATCGAATCTAACAACACCACGAAGCAAAGCATGTGTACAACGTACAATGCGGCATAGACAAAGATAATACAGACGTAATCTCTTGGCAGGACAGCGCTACCTTTACAGATCTTTCCATAGACACCGACTACGCTTTTTATCTCCGATATCACGTTGACGAGCCAAAAACAGATAACTACAGCAATAATGGATATAGTTCTGTAGGCCCAGAAGCCATCTTTTCTTTAAAACCGGACGCGTATGCCCCTCCAGAGAAAGCGAAGGGCTTTACTATTAATTATATTGAAGAAACCATAACCATTTTAAACGGCTATGAAGCTGCTATAGATGTCAATTTTGCTGAAGACACCCTTTTAAACACCGGAGACAGAATTACTCCCGGTACGGTTGTCTATATCCGTTTTGCCGCAACAACAGATGCACCGCCCAGTCCTGCTACTTCTAATATACTCTCTTCCCGTCCAGCAACTCCGGCAAAGCCAACCATTACACAAACAGCAACCACGTTAACTATCACCAATGGCACTGCACAACAAGAATACAAATTCGAAAAGAATACTACAGGAATTCATTCTGCAACATTTGGCGTATGGCAAAGCAGTTCGGTCTTTACTGATGATGCCATGACAGAAGGAGACTGCTACACCATCACAACCAGAATCAAAGCAACCAGTTCATCGTTTGCCTCAGAAGGAACTAACACAGTCTATCAGTCTCAAAGCATTCCTGCAGACAATCCGTGCACGGATAACGAATCCGCGACCGATGACCGATATCCAAACAGCTCTTACGGATTCATCAAACACTACACCAGACGCTGTAACAGATTATGACAACTTTCTCTATCAATCGTCACCGTGCAGGGATATAAATGACAAAACGAAATATATGATGGAAATTACTTGGGGTGATATGTTATTTTCATACAATTTCGGAGAATGGAATTCCGAAAACATCAACTATAATGACTCGACTGAACAGAAATGTGGGTGGGAAACCCCCTTTGATGGGGTTAATAATCAAGTTACTGTCATTAACCATTCATCCAATTGGGTGGATGTTACCTTAAATCTGGCATTAAACGAGAATCAACAAACACCGCCAGACAACCTCGGCTTCCACTTGACAAGTAACAATACCAATGATAACACCGATGATTATCCAACTACCGCACAAACGCTGCAAAATGGAACCGTTGGGAATTCCACAACCGCATACGTCAACATTGGTGCTGATGACCGCATACCTCCTACCGACTACAATACTCAAACGCCGATTGCCAACATTACCGTAACGATGCAAAATACTGCCAACTCGTGATAACCTAAAACAATCACCATTGTTGTGCCCTTTTCAAATGTTCACGTCCGTCTCATAAAAAATAAAGGAGGTCAAGAAACAGTTAATATCCAAAAAAGCAGAAAGCATACTTGTTCTTGATGGACGACTTTTTGGCAGATGAAGCAACTAAGTTTTTATGGACAGCAAAATCAAATTTTCGCAAAACATTCATCATTTTATGTACATTTTCGCTCAGGAAGCGGTAGTCGTCTTCCGAAAAAAATGACTAACATTTAGTGCATAGACTCAAATTTCCAATGCTCTCTAGCAAGTGATATGAGAGCTGATTTCTGTTGTATCCCAGCTGGAAATAGAATAACTAATCTTCCTGCTATGCTGTCCACACGCTTCCACACTTCATTCAACCGAAAAGATAGTGTGCAGGTTCGGCATTTGTGTTCCTTCAGAAAGGAAAAGTTCTTCACTTTACGGCAGATTTTTTGATTCGTTCTGCGTTTTTCTCTAGAATTTGGAAATTATCTAGTTCTTCTTTCTCATCCATATTTTCAAAAAACAAACACCCGTTAACAAAGGGGCTGCTTTTGCCTCGATGTTCAAATAGGACAATATTCTTTAAAAACCGAAATTTCATTAATCCTTTCATGAATTGATTCTATCCAAGAATCACGTTGTTAATTAGAAAAACCGCCCAAACCACCAGTCGAGTTTGTTCTTCTTCTCCGCTGTCGCCAAAAAACGTGTGAAACAACAATTTGAAAACAACTAAACCTCCGGTCGAGTTTGTTCTTTTCCTCCGCTACTACCAAAAAACGTGTTACAGTTTTAATTGGTCTGAGATATCCTCCCCTCGTGGCAATACCCCACGAGACGGCAAATTGCGCGGTCGAAAACGCCGCGAGTTCCCGATCATCCCTTCCTGATAACAGGCAACCGAGTGCAAAAAACAGCCTTTCGCCAAGGTCAACACCTGCACCCCCTGCGTATCGCGCGTCACCTTGGTGGAAAGAAGCGCAGAAGGAAGCAATAGCGTTCTGCCGTTGCTTGCTCGAAGCAGGTACTCCTCCGGATGATCCTCCACCATGACGGCGACCAGCGGCGCACCACTCCAATAGGCCTTCGCGAGCCGTTTTCGGTTGGTCTTTGTCTGATAAGCGGAAAGAGGCGTCTTTGCCACCCTCCCGTTCTCAAAGAAAAAGAGCAATGTCTGATGATAATCCACAGTAGCTACCATTGCAATTGGGCGCTCCCCCTCTTCCATTTCCAAAAAGGCCGGAAGAAAGTCCCCTAGCACACTCGCCTTGCTGTCAACAAACTGGGACGCCTTGGTCTTATACACCCTTGCCTGGTTGGTAAAAAACAAAAGCTCCGTCCGATTGCTCCCTTCCAGGTGAGCGGCAACTTCGTCCCCGTCCTTGCATTTTTGTTCGGCATTCATCCGCAGCGACTGCGGCGTGATCTTTTTAAAATACCCTTCCCGCGTCAAGAAGAAGTGCGCCGGATAGTCGGGAACCTCCTCCACGAGCTGTTCTTCCTCCTCATCGGGATACAGCAAGATGGTCTTTCGCGGTTGTCCGTGTTTTTTTGCCACTTCCCGCAACTCCCGGCAAAGGAGCTGATCGATTTTTTTGTCGCCCTCCAACAAAGAATCCAACTCCGCAATTTCGTCCTTTAGCGCCGCTGTTTCCTCCGTACGCTTTAAAAGATACTCCCGATTCAAATGGCGCAACTTAATTTCCGCCACATACTCCGCCTGAATTTCATCAATGCCGAAGCAGATCATCAAATTGCAAATCACTTCGCTCTCCTCTTTGGTTTCGCGAATCACGCGGATGGCCTGGTCGATGTCCAGCAACACTTTCTGCAAGCCCTGTAGCAAATGCAGCTTATCTGCCTTCTTTCTCCGGTCATACTGAAGTCTGCGGCGAACACAGTCGCGCCGAAAGGAAATCCATTCAAGCAACAGCTCAGAAACACCCATAACCCGCGGCGTTCCGCGAACCAGCACGTTAAAGTTACAGGAATAGCCATCCTGCAGGGGCGTCATTTGAAAGAGGCGCCGCATTAACTGATCGGGATCGGTTCCCCGTTTTAAATCGAGCGTCAACTTCAAACCACTTAAATCGGTCTCGTCCCGCATATCTGAAATTTCCCGAATCTTGTTTTGCTTCATCAAGTCAACGATTTTATCCATAATCGCTTCCACCGTCGTCGTCGGCGGAATCTCGGTGATATCAATACAGTGATTGGCCTTATCATAGTGGTATCGGCTTCGGATTTTCAACGTTCCGCGTCCTGTACGGTAAACCTTTTTGAGATCTTCCTCTTGATAGAGGAAAAAGCCGCCGCCCGGAAAATCAGGACCGCGCAGCGTCTCAATCACCGGATAGTTCGGGTCTTTAATCAACCCGATCGTTGTCTCGCAGACTTCTTTCAAATGAAATGGGCAGATAGCGCTCGCCATCGACACCGCGATTCCCACATTGGCATTGACCAAAACGGTGGGAAAAGTAACCGGCAGCAAAAGCGGCTCCTTGGTGGTATTATCATAGTTTGGAACAAAATCCACCGTGTCTTTGTCGATTTCAGAAAACAATTCGCTGCAAATCGGTGCCAGCTTTGCCTCGGTATAACGAGACGCCGCATAAACCATATCCCGCGAATAGGCGCGCCCAAAGTTCCCTTTGCTCTCTATATACGGGTGCAGCAGGGCCTGATACCCCCGCGACAGACGCACCATCGTTTCATAGATGGTAGCGTCCCCGTGCGGGTTCAGACGCATGGTCTGTCCCACAATATTCGCACTTTTGGTTAATCTTCCGTTTAACAATCCCATTTGATACATGGTATATAAC
>CAKRVU010000105.1 GCA_934408835.1 uncultured Oscillospiraceae bacterium
AGCCAGAGGTTTAAATCAAGAAATTGCATTTTGGTGACCGGATCCTTTGTTTTGACCTGATCATAATAAGGCTTGCAGACATCGGAGGGCGATTTTGCGCCAACCGGATGTTTTAGCAGTTTTTCACGTTCCTTTTGGGTGAACATATAAGCGTTTCCGATAAAGCGTTCTTCCAATTGCTGACCGCGGCGCACCAGGAAATTGCGACCACGGCGAGGGGGAAGCTTCTGCGCGATTTGTCCGATCAGGCGGCGTATGGGGAACGGAATATGATCATACGCGGTATGCTCGATCGGTTCACGGTACACGTTATAACCGCCGAAAATTTCGTCCGCGCCTTCGCCGGAAAGAACCACTTTCAAATGCTGCGACGCCAACTTGCAAACGAAATACAGCGCTACAGCGGAAGGGTCGGCGAGAGGTTCGTCCATATGATACTGTATGTTGGGAAAAGTGCTCCAAAATTCCTCGGGTGTAATTACTTGGTGGATATTTTCCACCCCGATTAAGTCGGAAAGTTCCTGTGCATAGTGAATTTCATTGTATTTTTCCTGCGAAAAACCAACCGTAAACGTTTTATCCACGCCGGCAGAACAGGCAACGTAAGAGGAGTCAACGCCGGAGGAGAGGAAGCAGCCTACCTCTACGTCGGCAATTTTATGCGCCTGTACGGAATTATCAAAAGTCTTTTCAATTTCGTCCACCCACTCGTCAAGGGGCTTGTCCTCTTTGGGCTCAAATTCAGGAGTCCAATACCGTGTGACCTTCAAGTCGCCGTCTTGATACAAAAAATAATGCGCGGGGAGGAGCTTATATACCCCTTTGAAAAAGCTTTCTGGGAGTACTGAATATTGGAAGGACAAGTATTCCTCCAGCGCCGTTTCGTTTAATTCTTTTTGAAAATGAGGGTGTTTTAAAAAGCTTTTCAATTCCGAGCCGAACAAAAAGCTTTCGCCCATTTGCGCATAATACATCGGCTTGATTCCAAACGGATCGCGCGCTCCGAACAGTTGCTTTTTCTCTTTATCCCAGATGACAAAGGCGAACATTCCGCGCAATTGTTTGACAAATTCAGGACCGTATTCCTCATAAGAGTGAAGGAGGGTTTCGCTGTCGGTATGCGTGGAAAACACATGCCCTTTTTGCAGCAAATCCTCTTTCAGTTCCTGAAAATTATAAATCTCTCCATTGAACAACAGCACCATGGAACCGTCTTCATTATAAAGCGGCTGCGAGCCGCCCTCTAAGTCGATGATGGACAAGCGGCAAAAGCCCAGTGCAAGGTCATCGTCCAGATACTGACCCTGTGAATCCGGACCGCGGTGAGCAATCGTGTCCATCATTGTCTGCAATATCTCTTTACTATTTTCGATTTTATTTGTAAATCCAACAAATCCACACATAAATGGGAATTCCTCCTGATATCGTTCTGTTTGTGATTCTGCTCTGTTTTGCCAAACAGGATGGCTGCTTTCCTTTGACTGCGGCAATACTTGGTTACAGTTTTGTTACCGTCAAGCAGCCTGTTTTGAAACGGTGCATGATGGAAAAAGCAACCGATAGGTTGTTCCTGTCGGATACAGTCACATCAGGGCGCCTTCATCTATCCACAATATGGTTATAGTATATCATAAACCGACGGACAATACAAGGGACAACAAAAATGTTTCCATTTTTCTGTCGCAATCGCGGAGCGGGAAAGGGGATTAGACGGATAGGATAGGGAGCTTTTGACGAGTCAAGGGATTGAATAGAAGGAAATAGATTCAGGGCGGCGGAGAACCGAGTATTTACCGCGCCTTTTTACACCAGTCGGAGAACAGAGCGTTTTTGAGGAACAAATGATTTTTTGGAGACAATCCCGTATACACGGCTTGTCCTGCGGCATATAGATAACCGAATACGAGAGAAAGGGGGGCGATTATGAGCAAACAGAGTTTGATGACTGGTGCGCTCACCATTTTAAGCGCCTCTCTCATTACCCGGATTTTGGGATTTGTCTTTCGGATTTACCTTTCCAATCAGTTAGGTGCCGAGGGGATGGGGCTTTATCAGCTGGTACTCTCTCTTTATATGCTGGTGGTTACCTTTGCCACTTCTGGAATCAGTGTAGCGGTTTCGAGGATGGTTGCGGAACAGCTGGAAATCAATCGGTACGGAGGGACGCGCACCATTTTACGGATGGCGGTGGGGTATTCCCTTTTGGTCAGTACGGCGGCCGCAATGTTCCTCTTTCTGTTTGCCGCGCCTATCGGTAATCTCATTTTAAAGGACAGCCGAACGATTCTATCCCTTCGCTGCCTTGCGCCAAGTCTGCCGTTTATGGCTGTTTCCTCTTGCATCAAGGGATACTTTTACGCATTGCGGAATTCGTTCAAGCCTTCCTCTGCGACTGTGATTGAACAGCTGGCAAAAATGAGCTTTATTTTAGCAATCATTGGATTGTGGCTGCCGTATGGAGATACGTATGCCTGTGCAGCCGCCGTATTGGGTATGACAGTCGGCGAGATCATTTCGTGCGCTTACGTGGTTGCTACTTATTATACCGATAGCAGTCGGAAATTACAAAAAAACGCAAAGCAAAAATCTGTCTTGCGGGAAATTGTCGCCATTTCGTTGCCGATTCAAACGAGTTCTACCTTTCATTCTCTCCTGCGGTTGGCGGAGAACTTATTGATTTTATCAGGGCTTCGTGCTTTTACAGGAGGGGATTCGGCGGCGGCCATTGCCGGATACGGGATATTAAAGGGAATGGTTCTTCCGCTTTTAATGTTCCCGACTTCTTTTTTGCAAGCGATTGTCACTGTATTAATTCCGGAGGTAGCTGGTGCGAATGCATGTGGAAATCAGAAGATGGTTTACCGCGCTGTTTGCAAAACGTTGCAGCTTACTTTGTTGATGGGGATTGGGATTACCGGGATTTTCTTTTTGTTTCCACAGCAAATCGGGGACATTCTTTACCACGATCCATTGGTGGGCGCCATGTTAGGGAAGCTTTGTCTGATTTGTCCATTGATGTATCTGGAGATGGTTACGGTCGGAATTTTAAACGCGATTGGGGAGCAGATTGCGCCAATGCGGTATAATATTGCCGATTCGCTTTTGCGGATTTGCCTCATTTTCTTCTTTGTGCCTACGGGTGGTATGGACGCTTTCCTTTGGATTATGGTGGCAAGTAATCTGTTTACCTCACTCTTGAATTTGCGGCGACTTTTGCGAGTTACCAAAATTTCGTTCCGTTGGTTTGATTGGCTGGTAAAGCCCGGTTTGGCTGCCGCTGCCGCTGCGATTCCCGCGGGTCTGATTCAAACTGTGCTCAGTTGCTCGGGTTCCCTTTGGGTTTCCGTTGTAATTGGGGCTGTTGCGTCGGTAGCCGTCTACTTTTTGCTCCTCTTTCCGCTCGGTTGCTTGAGCCGTCGGGAACTGGACTGGTTCAAAAGCAGCCTGCAAAGGAATCCGCGCTGTTAGGTTGCAGTGTGACGTTAAAAAGGAAAGGAGGGTACTGAATCCATAGGTTCCAAACTGGCTTTGGGGATGGCTGCACTGCGTACGCATTTTGAGACACTGATTTTGGTTTTTATGGGGGCGGCTGCTAAGAGATTGCAATTTTATCGTTCCATGCAAATGATATCGGCGGGTATGGCGTTGATATCTATGAGAGCGGGCAGCCTTAGTTTCTTTTGGCGGCTAAACGAAATAGGTATTTTTACAAAAAAAGAAAGACGCTTTATCAGAAAGCGTCTTTCTTTCAACAGATTTGTCTGTTTCTGCTTCAAGCATTATGTAATATGAATTAATAGGGTCTGGCATAAAAGCAGATGCAATTCTGGTCATACAGACTCCGCTGTACCACGCCGTTTGGAGAAGCGTCAATCACCTGTCCGTTGCCGGCATAGATTCCGACATGCCCAATGTTCATAAATCCGCTGCCCCAAGGATAAGTCCAAAAGACCAGATCGCCCGGCTGCAGCTGGTTGGCTGAAATGGCATATCCGCGGTCATTGCAGTATTTTGCCTGCTGGCTGGAAGAATGAGGAAGGCTGATACCGGCTTGCGAGTAGGCGTAACAAACAAGTCCGGAACAGTCAATCGTAATTCCATTGACTGTTGCGCCATAAGGGGTGCCGATCAGTGATTTGGCGGCGTTCACCACAGTTTGTCCAACACTGCTGTTAGAAGAACGAGTGGTTGAGGTTGTAGTTTTTGGAGCGCTTTTTGAGGAGCTGGACGAAGACGCCTTTTTCTGCTCCTTCGACTGCTGCGCCGCACGCTGTGCTGCGGCTTGTTGTTCTGCTTCTTCCGCTGCCTTTCTTGCTGCTTCCTCGGCCGCTGCTTGGGCTGCTGCAGCCGCTGCCGCTGCTGCGGCTTCTTCTGCGGCGCGCTCCTCTGCAATGGCGATTCCGGCTTGCTGGTCAATTCGGACAGTGACTGGATACACGGTATTGATATTGGTTTGCGGCATAGTTATTTCTTCCGCTGCAGCCGCCTGTACCGGAAAACAGCACAATGCGCTGGTAACAATCGCTGTTGATAAAGTTGCTGAAATCAGTTTGATTCCCATGATATGCATCTGATTACACCTCGTCAGTTGATTTTCTCATTTTTAATACCGTCTTATTATAACAGATTAGAGAAGCAAAAGTTTGTAATAACTGTAAACATTTTGTCATCATGTCAATCGGATGGAATCAGAGAGAGCAATGTAATGTTGTTTTCTCGACAACCACAGGGTTTTTTAGACAAAAATTTCATTGCATGAAATGGGTATTCCATGGGAAACAGGATAGGGTTTTTGGTGTTTTCAGGCGGCGTGTTCATAGTTTTGACGCATTTTAAGGCGAACCATTCCAGAATATCGATTCGAATCGGATGCAGCTATCAGGGGATTTTAAGCAGGACCGGTTCCAATTTCAATTACTTTTGTAATCGGTTTGTAATAACTGGGGATGTCCTCTTCTTCTACTACTTGACCGTCCCGAGTTACTACCTTATGCGCATTTACCGTGCAGCCGTCCTTCCCTTTGATTTTCACCCTTTGGGCGCCTTGGGGAAGCTCGCTGGTTTCTACCTGTTTTGTAGGTGCCGGTGTTGTTGATGTGACGCTGGATGTCATGCTTACCTGGTAATCATCGTATTCAGATGGGGTTCCAAAGATGGAAATTGTAATACTTCCTGTACCGGTGGAAGCGACAATTTTTACCGGGTTGGGACGGTTGTTCTTGAATTTCAAATCGGGACCGCCCCAACTGACTGCTGCGTCGAAGCCCAGCGGAACATAGTCAACGGTATAGCTGTGATTATG
>CAKRVU010000106.1 GCA_934408835.1 uncultured Oscillospiraceae bacterium
AGATTGCACTTCGCTGCGAAAATCCGAAATGCCCTGCAACACGGCTGCAAAATCTACGGCATTTTGCTTCAAGAGAAGCAATGGATATTGATGGTCTGGGAACAGCCAACATCAAAATCCTGATTCAGGCGGGCTTGCTCACATCTGCCGCAGATCTTTACCGTTTAACTGTCGACGATCTGATCCCTTTGGAGCGCTTTGCCAAAAAATCATCAGAGAATCTGATTCGCGCTATCGCAAACTCGAAAAACAACGAGCTTTTCCGCCTCCTCACCGGGCTATCTATTCCCAATGTTGGTCAAAGCGTCGCGAAACTTTTAGAAGCACATTATACCGATTTAGATGAGTTGATGAACGCCTCTTCAGAAGAACTTGCAAAAATTCACGGAATCGGAGCGGGAATGGGCGAAAAAATCAGCCGTTATTTTTCCCTGCCCGGAAGCAAAGCGCTGATCGAACAACTCAAACGCGCAGGCGTGAATACTGAATCCCATTCCGCTTCGAATCAAACAACCACCCTGTCGGGAAACAGTTTTGTTCTAACCGGCACCCTCCCCCATTTTTCCAGAGATGAAATGAAGAAGAAAATCGAGGACGCAGGCGGCAAGGTAACAACGTCAGTATCTTCTAAAACCAACTATCTAGTAGCCGGCGAACACCCTGGAAGCAAAAAAGAGAAAGCGGAAGAAAAGGGCATCCCAATCCTGACAGAGAAGGAAATTTTGGTAATGATAGAAGGAGAAACATAATGGAAATTGATATTAAAAAAATTGCAAAGCTTGCCAAACTGAAAATTGAAGAAAAGGATTTGCCAAGAATTACCCAGGAAATGCTGAAAGTGATAGAAAGCGTAGAACATCTTCCCATGCTTGCAGACGAAGGCGCTCTACTAAATCCAGAAAATACAATGGAGCTTCGTGAAGATGAAGCAAAACAGGTTTGTACACGAAACGAATTATTAAAAAACGCACCCCAAATACAGGCCGGCTGCATTGTCGTGCCCAAAACCGTAGAATAAAGGAGATGCTCAAATGGAACTGATTCAGAAAAGCGTTTATGAACTTTCTGTATTACTGCAAAACAAACAAATTTCCGCGCAAGAGCTCATAAACGCATACTTTCAACAAATAGAAGCGGTTGATTCTAATATTGGCGCTTATCTAACCCTCTGTCTGGAAGACGCGATTAAACAGGCTCTGGAAATCGACCGCCGTCGGGCAAAAGGCGAAACTCTCTCCCCTTTTGCGGGAATCCCCGTAGGCATAAAAGATAACATCTGTACCCGCAACGTCAAAACAACATGCGCCTCAAAAATGCTCGAACATTTTATTCCTCCCTATGACGCTACCGTGATTCAAAAGATCAAAGAACACGATATGATCATTTTAGGAAAATTAAATATGGATGAGTTTGCCATGGGGTCTTCCACTGAAACCTCTTATTTCAAAACCACCCGCAATCCCTTGGATCTCAACCGAGTTCCCGGTGGCTCCTCCGGTGGCTCCGCGGCAGCAGTCGCTGCGCTGGAAGCACCTTTCGCACTCGGAACCGATACCGGCGGCTCCATTCGGCAACCGGCGGCTTTTTGCGGAATGGTAGGTCTCAAGCCAACCTACGGCACCGTATCCCGTTTTGGTCTCATCGCCTTTGCCTCATCGCTGGATCAGATTGGTCCTATCGCAAGGAACACAGAAGACGCCGCTCTCCTCTACTCCGTCATCAGCGGTCACGACCCACTCGACGCAACCAGTGTAAAAAGACCGCCGTTTGCTTTCGAGCATCATGCAACCGATTTAAGTCAGTTGCGCGGAAAGAAAATCGGCCTGCCACAGGAATACTTCTGTGAGGAAATTGCACCGCATATTCAACAGTCCCTTAAAGATATGGCCACTCTCTTAACCCAATACGGCGCAGAAATCGAAGAATGTTCCCTTCCATCCTCCTCCTATACTCTTTCTGCTTATTATATTATTGCGTCTGCAGAGGCATCCTCCAATCTCGCCCGCTTCGACGGCGTTCGTTACGGTTACCGCACTCCCCATTACTCCAATCTCACCGAGCTTTATGAAAACACTCGCAGCGAAGGCTTCGGAGATGAGGTCAAACGCCGGATTTTACTCGGCACCTTCGTGCTCAGCTCAGGCTATTATGACGCTTATTATAAACGCGCCAAACTATTACAAAAGCAAATTGCCTGCGAATTTGCCGACGCATTTTCCAAATACGACTTATTACTCACGCCTACCGTCCCCAATCCCGCATTCCCCATCGGCGCCAAAATCTCCGATCCCGTAAAAATGTATGGGAATGACATCTGTACCGTGGCAGTCAACCTAGCCGGTCTTCCCGCTATCACTCTTCCCTGCGCTGTCGATGCAGACGACATGCCGGTTAGCTTGCAACTCATCGGCAACCACTTTTCTGAACAGCTGCTTTTCGACATCGCAACATGCTGCGAAATGATTGCGCAAAATCATCAAGTAAAGGAGAACGCTCATGCAAAATCAATATGAAATGGTAGTGGGGTTGGAGGTTCATGCCGAATTGTCCACCCGTTCTAAAATTTACTGTTCCTGCCATAATCAATTCGGTCTTGAAGTCAATTCCGTCTGTTGTCCTATCTGTATGGGATTCCCCGGCGCTCTCCCTACCCTCAACAAAAAGGTCGTTGAATACGCTATCAAAATGGGACACGCACTCCACTGCACCATTCACAACACCTGCAAACAAGATCGAAAAAATTATTTCTATCCCGACCTTCCAAAAGCTTACCAGATTTCACAGGCAGACATTCCCCTCTGCGAGAACGGATATCTTGACGTTCTGGTCAACGACAAAGAGGTCAAACGGATCGGAATCACTCGAATTCATATCGAGGAAGACGCAGGCAAACTCCTTCACGACAATTCCTTTGACGGCTCTTTGGTTGACTTTAACCGTTGTGGCGTCCCCCTAATTGAAATTGTTTCCGAACCCGACTTCCGCTCAAGCGAACAAGCAAAGGCCTATCTGGAAACCATCCGCTCTTACCTTCTCTATCTTGGCATTTCCGATGCCAAAATGCAAGAAGGTTCTATTCGGTGCGACGTCAACGTTTCCGTACACAAACCGGGCGAACCTTTCGGCACACGCTGCGAAATGAAGAATGTCAACACCTTTAGTGGTGCCGTCCGGGCCATAGAATATGAATATGCACGCCAGGTTGAGCAATTAAATGCCGGCATCCCCATTGAGCAGGAAACACGGAAATGGGACGACCTCTCCGGTAAAACCATCCCCCTGCGCAGCAAGGAAAACGCCAATGATTACCGCTACTTCCCTGAACCGGATCTTAAAACAATTTTCATTCCAAAAGAAGAGGTTGACACCTTAAAAGAGCAAATCCCCGAAATGCCCAATGACAAAACCCTACGCTATCAAAAGGAATATAACCTCTCGTTTACCGACGCGTCCCTTTTGGCGGAAGACCTCGTTCGCGCGCACTTTTTTGAACAAGTTTTAGCGTCTGATTCTCGCATCAATCCCCGCACAGTCGCCCATTGGATTTTAGGCGAAGTTTCAAAAGTGATGAATGAGACCGGAAAATCCCCTTCCGAATTGGGTCTCGAATCTAACGCCATGGCTCAGCTGCTGCTTACTATTGATACCGGTACCATCTCGAATACTGCCGGAAAAACTGTATTTTCCGCTCTCCTTGCAGGCGAGCAAAACGTTGACCGGATCATCGAGGAAAAGGGTCTCAAACAAATATCCGATTCACACGCCTTGGAGCAGATTGTAGACGAAGTCCTCGCCGCAAACGAAAAATCCGTCTCCGATTACCGCGGTGGCAAAACCAACGCCTTAGGATATCTTGTCGGACAATGCATGAAAGCAAGCAAAGGCAAGGGCAACCCGTCTCTATTAAAGGAAACCCTGTTAAAACGATTAAACTAATCGCCATGAATCTGAATCGAAAAACACATGATATGGTACGCGCCGCCCTGATTGCCGCTGTGTATACCCTGCTCACCTTCTTGTTCGCACCCATCTCATTTGGAGCAGTGCAGCTGCGAATCAGCGAGGCATTGTCAATCCTTCCTCTCTTTACTCCATCAGCCATTCCCGGTCTCACTATCGGCTGCTTCCTTTCTAACCTCATAGGCGCTTTTTCAGGCGCTTGTCCTATCTGGGAGCCCTTTTTCGGCGCTGCCGCCACCCTCTTAGCCTCCATCGCTACTTATTATATTGGAAAAATCTCCGTCCCCGCATTGGATTACCTGTTAGGTCCTTTCCCCGCGGTCTTCTTCAACGGATGGATTATCGGCGGCGAAATCACGTTGTTTTTTTCAGACCCATCCCTGCTCTATCTAAACGTGGCTATGGTAACACTGGGCGAAGGCTGTGTTTGCTACCTTCTCGGTATCCCACTCATCATCCTGTTGCGTAAACATACGCTATTTCAAAAATCCTCTGACTTCAAAAATCCATTTGACAAATAAATCGAATTCTGTTATACTAAGAATGGTATTTTAAAAAGGAGGACTGCGTTATGAAATGGTTCCAAACAACTGCAATACGCGTTCACTCGGTTCCTATGCCGATAATACCCCATTCTAATCTCCCCTCTATTTCTACCCCCCCTGCAAATTTAGACATATTCAGTATACATATTCGCAACACTTTGCTTCTTGTCGAAGTGAAGCTTGTCGCACGTGTAAAAATGTTCCAACAAGCCAGGCGACTCGCAGTCAATCTGTGTGTTGTCTGGCTTTTTGTGTCTTTCTTTGGGGAGGTGGAGATGATGATTTAATCGGCTTCACCAGTGCTAGTCGTCGGCAACCCCCTTCGATTGGCGCAAAAACTTGTACGCTGTGTTCCCAACCGGAACACCAAACCATAATTCATTTTACATTTTAGGAGGTCATTTCATTATGAAACTATCGAAGAAAGCCCTTACCGCTATGCTCGCTGTCTCGATTGCCGCAACGGCATTGCCCGCTGCCGCCATGGTGAGCAACCTTACCAATACCCTAACGTCCGGCAACTCTGCCGACGCAAACAACACCGCACCCCAAGCCGCTCCTGCTCCAGCTACCCCCGCTGTACAAGCTGATCCATCCCCAGTGGAACAGTTTGCGTACCAAGAGATTGACACCAATGGCGACTCTGTCAACGACGCTGTCAATATTACAGGCGTCAATATTGACGAAGGCAGTACTGCCGCTATCG
>CAKRVU010000107.1 GCA_934408835.1 uncultured Oscillospiraceae bacterium
CCCGGTTACAGTACGCCGTACATTGGGGCAGGACATCAATGCCGCTTGCGGTCAGTTGCGGCGGACAGAAGCAGAAAAGAGAAACAAAAAATAAAAAGGAGGGGAGTTGCTCTTTGAAAATTTACGGAAGAACAGACATAGGGAAAATGAGGGAAACCAATCAAGATACCTTTGCATACGGAGATCCGATTCACCAGGGCTGCTTTGCCATTGTTTGCGATGGTATGGGCGGTCAAAATGGTGGAAACGTTGCCAGTCAAATAGCGAGAGATCAATTAATGGAAATATTAATTCGCCAATTGCGGCAGGATTTAGATGAGAATGCCGTTCGCAATCTTCTTCTTTCCGGTTTTACCGTTGCAAATCAAATGGTTTATGAGAAGTCGCTTTCTGATTCCAATCTTCGGGGGATGGGTACCACTGCTATCGTAGCCGTGATACTGAATGACCGCCTTTATGCAGCGCATGTTGGAGATAGTCGGGCATACTTATTGGCTGGCGGCATTCTTTCCAGATTGACGCAGGATCATTCTGTGGTAGAGATGCTGCTAAAAAGCGGACAGATTTCTCCGGAAGAGGCGCGCGAACACCCTCGCCGAAATCAGATCACCCGTGCCGTTGGTGTTTTGCCGGATATTACAATGGATTTTGTGACGGAAGCGTTTCGACCTGGGGATAAGTTGATGCTTTGCAGCGATGGTCTTACCGTTTCCTGTAAGGATGAAGAGATTCAGCAAATTTTAAACACCAACGATGCAAAGCAGGGTGTTGAACGTTTGATTACATTGGCCAATACCTGTGGCGGCACGGATAATGTTACAGTAGTAATCATTGAGAATAACGAATAAAGGGGAGAAAGTGGAATGGATAAGTTTATTGGAAAGCGTCTGGACGGTCGATATGAGTTTCAGGAGCTGATCGGTATTGGCGGAATGGCGAATGTCTATCGAGCGTTTGATATTGTAGAAAAAAAGGATGTTGCCATTAAAATCCTGAAAGAAGAATATTTAGGGAACGAAGAGTTTATTCGTCGTTTTCGGAATGAGTCGAAGGCAGTTGCTTCGCTTTCGCATCCAAACATTGTTCGGATTTTCGACGTTAATTTTGGCGACCGCATTCAATATATTGTTATGGAATATATTGATGGTTTGACGTTAAAGGAATATATTGAAAAGGCGCAGGTTCTAAACTGGAAGGACACGGTGCACTTTACTGTACAGATTCTCCGCGCTTTGCAGCATGCACATGACAAGGGGATCGTACATCGTGACATCAAGCCGCAGAACATGATGCTTTTGCGGGATGGAACCATTAAAGTCATGGATTTTGGGATAGCTCGATTTGCGCGGGATGAAGTGCGTTCGCAGGACAAGGCGATCGGCTCGGTACATTATATTAGTCCGGAACAGGCCGGCGGAGGTATTACGGACGCTAAGTCGGATCTCTACTCGGTCGGTGTTATGATGTACGAAATGCTGACAGGACAGCTTCCGTTTGATGGGGAGACCCCGGAAGAAGTGGCTGTCAAGCAGATGCAGGCTGCACCGATATTACCACGTCAGATCAAGGAGGATATTCCGGAAGGATTAGAAGAAATTATCATTCGCGCAATGCAAAAAAGCCCTGGAAAACGTTATCAGAGCGCCGCTGAGATGTTGCGTGATATAGACGAATTCAAAAAAAATCCGAGTATTTCATTTGAATATAAATACTTCAGCGATGAAGGAAGCACAAAGTATTTTACTGCGCCTGTTGCGGTGAATCATGAAACAGGAAAGATTACGGTAGGCGGTTCGAACGGCAGACCGAGAACAACAGAGAAAAAACAAAAGAAGAAAAAGAGCAAGGCGATTCCAATTTTGCTTGGAATTTCCGGGGGCGTTGTGCTGGTAACCATTATAACGATTCTGGTGATCAATTTGCTGACCGGCAACAATAAACCGGTGGATGTAGAGTTGGAAAATTTTGTTGGCATGAAGGTTGAAGACGTCATGGCAATGGATCAATACAAAGATATTAAATGGGAAACGATTGAACAGCCGAACTCGGATTATGAAGACGGAGTGGTATTTCAACAGGATCCTGACGCGGGAATGAGCGTTAAATCCAATTCCAAGGTAAAATTATATGTCAGTACAGGACCTGAGATGGCGACTGTTCCGAGTGTTACGAACATGTCCCTTTCGGACGCACAGGCAAAATTGAAATCGGCAGGGTTTACCAATATCAAAACGGTGGAACAGGACAATAAGGATATTACGGCAAATTATGTCATTTCAACGGATCCCAAAGGTGGAACACAGGTAGCGGTAAACACAACGATTACAATTTATTACAGCAACGGAAAGGGTAAGCAAGTAACAGTTCCAAATGTGATAGGTCGTTCTGAATCGGATGGACGTTCCGCTTTAGAGGCGCTTGGACTGACTGTTACCGTACAAAAACGGAGCTCAAACGAAACAGCTGGAACCATTATTGACCAGAGCGCGACTGGTTCGGTAGACGAAGGTAGCACAATTGTACTTTATGTAAGCAGCGGTCCTTCGCAACAAACAGCCAGCATCTCGATTCCGTTGCCGCGAGCATCTGGAATGTATCAAATTAAGGTTTCGGTTGGTGGCGTTGTTGTCAGCAGCGCTGCACTTGATATGGACGCAAATCCCGGAAGTTATACTTTTTCGGATACCGGCACCAATGAAAAGAAAACGTACACGGTGACTGTAACCGATCCGAACGGAAAGACATCGCAGTACGGAACAGTGACGGTAGATTATACGCAAACGCCGCCCGGTCAGTCTAACAATCTCGATTCGTCTGTGTTCCAAACCTCCAGCAGTAGTCCGGCGGGTAATACACCGTAATGAAAGAGAAGATTTATTCCGGACGTATTTTGCGTGCTATTAGCGGGTTTTATTGGGTAGAGACGGATGAAGGGTTGATACGCTGTCAACCTAGAGGTGTTTTTCGAAAACAACAATGTTCACCGGTGGTTGGAGATTTGGTAACATGCTCTGTTCTTTCCCCGCATGGGACTATACTAGAAATTGAATCACGCAAGAATTATTTTATTCGACCGCCGCTAGCCAATCTTGATCAGCTGTTTTTTGTTGTTTCTACCTGTCAGCCGACCCCGAATTTCTTTTTGTTAGATCAATTGTTAGCCATTACAGAATATCAACAGATAGAACCTGTTTTTTTGGTTACAAAATGTGATCTTGTGCCAGGTAATAATATTGTAAAGCGTTATCAAAAAGCTGGATTTCCCGTTTTTTGTACCAATCGCATGACCGAGCGGGAAATTGCCTCGTTTTTGGATTCTCTGAAGGGCAAGGTTTCGGCACTTTGCGGAAATACCGGAGTTGGAAAATCTACTTTTTTAAACTTCCTGTTGCCTGAGCTTGCGCTCAAAACAGGGGAGACCAGTGAAAAGTTGGGTCGTGGTCGCCATACTACCCGAACCGTGGAACTGTTTCCGATTGCTGGCGGTTATCTTGCCGACACGCCCGGATTTTCTACGGTAACTATGGAGCGCTATGGAACCATTCCTAAAGAAAGTTTGCAGGAATGTTTTCGGGAATTTTACCCATATTTGGGAAAATGTCGGTTTCATGGTTGTTCTCACCGAGCAGAACCTGAATGTGCGGTGACAGAGGCGGTAAACAAAGGATTGATATTGAAATGTCGGTATCAAAGCTATCTGCGTTTATATGAGATGGCAGAGCAGAGAAAAAATTGGAATTAATTCTAAAAAATGTCGGGAATGAACTTCCCGGCATTTTTGTATAAAGAAAACAGCTTTTTGGATGACAAAGCCGTTAAATTTTTAGATGTTAAGTGTCAACAGTTGCCAGTAATCGTAATGACAGGACAGCGTGAGAAAAGCTTCAAGCATTAAAAAAAGTACAAACTTTGAGGGAAAAAACTGCAAAACGCAAAGAAATAACTTCAATCCAGAGACTTTTGGAAAAAACTTAAACGGACCTTCTAAAAGACAATATTGCACAAAATTGTAAAACGAAATTTGTGCAATGTTTTACAAAGATGATTTTGAGTTTTTGCAATGTACTTTAGATGTATAAAATAAGACCATAAATTAAGGAGAAAAACTATACCCTAGAACGAAATTGAATCGAAAAAATTTACACATAAGCTTGGATGAATCATCTCAAAAAAGCTCGAAGAAATCACTGCATCAGAGCAAGGTACCTACTTTGCCGTTATATGTCTAGAGCTACAATGGTATCACAGCACTTTCAAGTATCCCATCGAGCAGCGCGCTTAAAGGCCATGAAGAGGGATATGACAGTCATATCATGGGGTATTTGCTAGGCGCTTCACAGGAAGCAACAGAAGTCTAGAAAAGATACTAATACAAGAAAGGATAATAGTATATTAGGAAATGGAAAAATCAAAATTGGAACAAGCAGCGAAATTGAACACATTTTGTGGAAGCTCTTGAAAGTTTAGAGTAAGCTGAAAGCGAGGAGGTAAAGGCTTTGATCAATATCCTAACTGATATAGTTTGGAGTTGATAATTATGAGGCTATTATAGGACTTCCATCACAGCAGATTGCCTTGTCACTGTGGATCGCCGACCCTACTGAATGATAGAAACTTCTGGCATAAAAAATCAAAACATATAAGTCTATTGATAATTGATACTGGCACTGGAAAAATAAAGTTTCGATGATTTTTTAAGAAGCAGAAAAGAGATTTTATCAAAAATTTTTCCCTGCTGTGCTGGAAGAAACAAATCGTAAATACATAAAAATTGGCATCCAGAAAGTCATAACCACCTGTAAAACGGGTGACTTGTCCTGAGACTAGCGCCTATAGACACAGGCCTCTGCTTTGTTTCAGCTACTCTATGCTTTTAACTCGTCGTCGCCCTTAAAATGATATTTGTACTACTTTACTTTTAACCCTTTAAGATGGTTCTGATATTCTTTCACGTTTAACTTATCTTATGTAATAGCCCTTTGACCAGAAATCACAATTGCCAAATTTGTATTTTAGATTTGTGTGCTTATTAATTATCATAAATGCTCTTTCTCCTTTTAAATATCCCATAAAACTCAAAACACTTATTTTTAACGGTACACTTATCAACATGTGTAGATGGTCTACTATTA
>CAKRVU010000108.1 GCA_934408835.1 uncultured Oscillospiraceae bacterium
GTCTTGATGTAAAGATACAAGGTAAAACGATTTGTTATAAAGATATTCCACTGACTTCCAAAGAAAAAACAAGAAAAAGAATAAGAGTATTTATGTTAAAAGCATTTAGCAAGGTGTTTGGGTGATTTAATGAAAAAAACAAAAGGTTTTGCAATTATTTTGGCTCTGGGTTTGTTTGCAGGCTGCGTCTCCGGATGTGCGCCCGACTTAACGGTTCTGAGAATGCGGCCGGTTACACGACATCAGAATCAACGTCAGAGCCAGCAGTGAGCCAGAGCGCCGATGTGACAACAAAGGACGATATTTCAATTGCGCGTGATGTTCAGGATGAGATGATTGATACAGCGGAAGGTTTTTTGAGAGCGTATTTGGAATTTGATACCGCTGATAACAACGGAGTATATGACAGCAAAGTGATATACAAGCAGTACGAGCCATTTCTCAGCGATTCCGGTAAGGCTGTCTTTTAAGCCTGACCCTGATTTGGGTGTGGACGAGGTGGATGTTTCGTCTAGAATTTCTAAAATTCAAACTTATACATTACTCGAAACGAGCGATACCGCAATAACGGTTTCCGTCCTTACAATTGACGGCGATGTTGGCGGAATGGAAACAACCGCGAACTACATCTATAACGTCATGCTAATGCGTCATGGGGACGAATGGCTTGTTGAGACGATCCTGAATCAATCAATTGTTGATTTCCCTATTAGCGAATTTTGGTGATATCATTGAATAAAAATAATACTGATGTTATTGACATCAGTTCCTGCAATGGGATGATCAATATTGCTTCCAAAAGTTTTATCTCGCTACTCCAAAATTTAGACAAACTTGTATACATTTATGCACCGTCCGCTTTTTATTAATGAGATAAAGCAAACGATTAGCGTCCAAAAAAGCAGAAATCACACTTGCCTTAATGGAACACTTTTCAGCAGATACAACAATGAAATTTTTATGGACAGCAAGAGCAATTTTTTTACAAAGTATTCCTGGCCTTATGTGCATTTTTATTCAAGAAATGACAGTCACTTTCCAAAAAGAAACGTCCAGCATCCAGTGTGCAAACTCAATTTTCCAATCAAAAAGATAACAGTATGTAATCCTGACCATTTGTGCGCCTTCAGCCAGGAAATTCTTTCATTGTTTTCAAAAAACAAACATCTGCCAACAATGTGTTCTGCTTTTCTTTCAATGTCCAAATAGGACAATATTTCTTAAAAAACTAGGATTTCATTGGTCTTTTTATGGATTGCATCCTGTCCAAAAATCAAATCATTGCTGATGATGCATGCGCTGAGGATTTGAGCGCATTGTAGGGTTTTCCAGAGCATATAGTCCGCATAGCATCGCGCAAATAGTGATGACCAATACGTCGTCTGTCAATGCATATTTCACACAACTTTCATGTCGGATATCCTCTATATTTACGTATCCGTTCTCTCATTTTTTCGTTTATCTCATCTCCCAAACTCCATTATACAATTTATACAATTTTTATGATACAGAAGTGATTTTTATTCCTTTTCCCTTGCAATTCGCCAAAAAGAATGGTATAATAAATATCCGAAAATTCCTCATGCAAAGCAATAGTGCCAAACAGAGCCGCCCAAATCCCACCTGATTCTGTTTTCCGCGCTGTAGAAAAATTGTTTTGCGCTTCGTCAAACAGTAACCGAAGCAAAAGGAATTTGAAAGGAGTAATAATGATGATTACCTGTCCAAACTGTAATACACCAAACGAAGAGGGTCATTCCTTCTGCCAAAATTGTGGCTGTTCCATCGAACCATCCGCAAATGCAAATCATTCGCACGCCGAATGGTCTGATGATTCCAACCGCCTCAGCTGGAAAGATATTTCCGGTCTGCTCGGATTCATCTCATCCATTACCGGCTGCTTTTGGTGTGCTGTCTTTCTGCTGCCGCTCGGTCTAATCGCGTCTCTGGTCGGCGTCACCGGGAAACGTCTCCGTGGAATCGCGATTTCCGGTCTGATTATCGCGCTGCTTGGCGGTGTGATTTGGGTTTGTACATCGGGAATCCTCCCCGATTGGATGATAAACGGCGTTTTTTGATTCGACCAACCGCAGCCACGATAAGAAGGAGTTTACCGGATTCATCCCCGGCAACCTCCTTCTTTTTTGTGAAATGTCACGAATTTTTTCTCTTTCTTTGTGTATTTTTTCAAAAATGGCTCGTTTCGCTTGCAGTTTTCCTCCCGTTTTTATATAATAGTTTTGTGTTGATATCAAACGTTAGCGTCATAATACAATAGAAAAAGAAAGGAATAGATCAATGTATGGATTTATGAAAAAAACAATTAGCCTCCTCCTGTCGGTCGTCATGATAACCGCCGCAGTTGCTGTTCCCGGTAGCTTCGCTTCCGCTCATACTGCCGGCTCCTGTCAGACCGCCGTGGTTGGAAGCTACCCGACTGGAGATTGGCAAAATGAAGTCACCTTCCCCGATTGGGCGGGCTACGTCGATGATACTCTGGCAATGAACAGCCTGTTCAGCTTCACCGGCTTTTCCGGACAAGGTTCTTTCTATTTGAAAGGCTCCAGCGATATCACCGGACTGGAGCTGTTTGTCAACGGCGTCCGGGTGGACGTTTTCCCGATCTTAAATCACCCCGGTCAAGTGGTGCGGGTGGATTACTCCCAGGTAGCGGTGAATGGAACCAACACCATCGAGGTTACCAATATTACCCCTGATACCGCAACTGTGGAAGTAAAAATCCCTTATGCTACCGTGATAGACGGCACCCCCTCCGACGTCGGTATGAACGAGGATACCCTAAAGCTCATTGACGATATCATGAAGACCGAAATCAAATACGGGTTCTCCGCAGCGCAGCTTGCCGTTGTCAAGGACGGAAAAATGGTAATCGATCAGGCGTGGGGAACTGTAGACGGCTGGACGGAAGACCAGTTTGATGAAAATGGAAATATCGTGACGCCGGCGGCACCCGACAAATCAAGTGCACCGGTCACCACCGATACCCTCTTCGATCTCGCCTCTAATACGAAAATGTACGCCACCAATTTCGCAGTACAAAAACTGGTGACGGACGGTCTGCTTGATATCGACCAGAAGGTATCCTACTACATCCCAGAATTTCAGGATCAGCCGGGAGACGCCATCACCGGAAAGGGCGATTTAACCGTACGGGAAATTTTGCAGCATCAAGCCGGCTTCCCGGCAGACCCGCAGTATAATAATGAAAATTCTGCCTATATTCAAGCACACCCAGATCTTTACTGTCAGAATCGCGATCAGATGCTTGATACCATCATCCGAACTCCGCTCGAATATCAACCGGGGACCAAAACACAGTATTCCGATGTCGACTATATGCTGCTTGATTTTATTGTAGAAAGGATCACCGGAAAACGCCTGGATGTTTACCTACAAGAAGACATCTACGGACCGATGGGTCTGACGCATACTACATATAATCCCCTCAAAAACGGATTTGAAAAGGATGATTGCGCTGCCACCGAGCTGAACGGGAATACCCGGCGCGGTACCGTTAACTTTAATGGAATCCGCACCGATACCATTCAGGGAGAGGTGCATGATGAAAAGGCATACTACAGTATGGACGGCGTGTCCGGTCATGCCGGACTCTTCTCCAACGCCGAGGAAGTGGCCATGCTCTGTCAGGTAATGCTCAACGGCGGCGGCTATGGCAACAACGCTTTCTTCAGCAAAGACGTCATCGACGAGTTTACCAAGCCTAAAAGTATCGACAATGCCAACTGGGGACTCGGCTGGTGGCGAGAAGCGGACAACAGCTCCCGCATGTATTACTTCGGTCCACAATCTTCCAGCAGCACTTATGGACACCAAGGTTGGACGGGCACCATCACCGTAATTGATCCCGAAAGCAACCTGGTCATTGTCCTCCTCACCAACAAGAAAAACTCACCAGTAATCGACCCCGCTTCCAACCTAAACGACTTCGTTTGCGATAACTACACCGTGGGCGCTCTCGGAATTATCAGCGGTCTCATCTATGAGTCTCTGAACACCCACAACATTCAGGCCACCGACGCTAACCTTTACACCATGGTAACTGACCGCCTCAAGGTGCTGGATGGCTGCTGCGGTCAGTATGACGAAACAGTGCATCTGGCCGACGCCTGCGCCATGGTCGACGTCTTGGTCACACGTGCAGAGGAACGCAATACACCCAAAACAAAGGAATATGCCGAAAAGGCCTTGGCAACCCTTTCTGATATCGTGGAACACAAGCTTGTCAAAAATGAGTCGAAGGATTTGGGCAACCAAGTTGTCCCCGAATTAACGGCACGCCTGAACGCTGTTTCTGGCAATCAGTCGGAAAGCTCCGATGTAAGCAAATGCACCGTTACGCAGCTCTCCTCCCTCCCCGCCAACGCTGACGCACAAGCGTCCCTTGCTTATCCTTCGCAGCTGGGCAGCCCCACTACTAGCAAAATTCTCGCCGGCAACCTCTTTACCTTCAAAGGCTATCAAAATCAGGGAACTCTTTATATCACCGTAAAGGACGCACAAAAAGCAGAAGGTCTTCGCATCTTTATCAACGGCGCTGAGGTGGATACCTCTCAAATGCTTGCCCACCCCGGCGTTCCCTTTGCTGTCGATTATTCCCGCGTTGCCGTCAACGACCGGAACACCATCCAGGTCAGCGGAATGGCGGAAAATGTGCCGCCGCAATCCGCCGTACAAATTGACATCCCCTATCCTACTGTCATCAGCGGCGCTCCCGAAGACGTTGGTATGGATGCGGATATCCTCAACGAAATCGACACTATTATCAATAATGATATCGGCAACGGCTTTACTGCCGCCGAACTTGCCGTCATCAAAGACGGCGAGCTTGTCAAAAACACGGCGTACGGAACGCTTAATTCCTATAATCAAGACGGCACTCCAAAAATAGACAGTCCCGCCGTCACCACAGATACCCTCTTTGACATTGCCTCGAATACCAAAATGTACGCCACCAATTTCGTGGTACAAAAGCTGGTAACGGAAGGTCTGCTTGATATCAACGCCAAAGTTTCTGCTTACATTCCCGGATTCGCGTCGCAACCAGACAAAAAAGACCTCACAGTCAAAGAAATTTTAGAGCAGCAAG